>NZ_JBEOPP010000025.1:0-60371 GCF_040310185.1 Shewanella sp. T24-MNA-CIBAN-0130
GAGTGTAATTTGTTTCATAGGGCTATGATGATCCCATTTGGGACAAAATCAAGCATTTTCAATGATCACGGGTATATCTCATTCAGTATTGAGATGCGAGCCGTTATGATAAATAAAATGCCCTGAGAACAGGGCATTTTTATGTGACGATTACGCAGGAGGAGCTGTTTCGATAAAAAATGGCTCTTTTTCTATTGCCGCTAAAAAAAGTGTTAATTTAGGATAATCTTCGATATTAATCCGTTGGCGGAAAACCGCCCAACTTAAAAAACAACCCAATCGCAATTGCACATCATTAAACGGTCCGTGCAACGGTAGCTCAAGTTTTTCAAACTCTGCTAATGATGTTTTAATGCGTTGTGCTTGTCTTATGGTGTAATCAACACGCTCAATATCAACGCCATCACGAGACAGAAAAAATAAGTTAATTGAACTGTCTAGCGCAGTATTTATCATGCAAAATTGATCAAGTTCTATCACAGTGTCAAGACAGGTTTTTGATGACTTTTGACGGATGTAGCGCAATATTGCGCTGGAATCAGTTAATGATAACTCTTCATCGTGTAAAAATGGCACCCGTTTAGTTGGCGATAGCTTTGCGCTACTGACTTGATCTGTTTCAATAAATTGACAATCTAATCTCGACTCCAATAAGGCAATTCTGCAATGGCGTACATAAGGAGACGTGAAGCTACCATAAAGTTTCATCGGGCATCCCTACGGGGGTTAAACACTCTGTTCTAAAGGACCAAATGCTTGATTAACCGCATTGATGAAGGCCACTAATTCGCTGCCCATTAAGGAAAAGTCAGCATCTAAACGAGCCAGTGGATCTTCGGTACCGACTTCATCATTACCTGCTCTAAATTCTTCAGAAAACTTAAGTCGTTTAATGCTGGCATCAGACTGCATTAAAAAGGCAATCGACTGACCAAAATGTAAGGCTAATTTATGCACTTGTTTACCTGTTGCAATGTGGGCAAGTACTTCGTCTTCTTGGAGTACTTGTTGCTTAAAGCGCACAATGCCGCCTTCGTCTGAATCTGACTTAAGTTCGGCTTCATCTTGCATTTCAAATGGCGCCGGCGCTGCACCCGCTTGTAACCATTGAGTTAAGGTTGACTCGATTGGAGTGGCGTAGCTTAGTGGGATAATCGGTAAGCTGCCTATTGCTTTACGAAGTAATGCGAGTAACTCTTCGGCTTTAGTCGCACTTGAGCTGTCGACTAAAATCATCTCTAGCTCAGGCATGATGAGTGCATGAGTTTGACTACGACGAGAAAATGCTCGAGGTAAAAGCGTGGTAGTGATTTCATCTTTAATGGTGTCTTTTTCTTTCTTGGTGACTTTGCGGCTTTCTAGCTCTTCAATTTGGGCCACTTTTTCATCTAAAGCTTCTTTGATCACTTGGCCTGGAAGAATTTTTTCTTCTTTAGTGACGCAAATTAAATGGCGATTCTCAGCGCTGTGTACTAATGCTTGGCCTTTTCTACCAAGGGCATTTGAAAAACCAAATTTACTGATATCTTGGCTTGAACAAGGTGAGAAAGTGAAATCAGCTAAGGCCGTTTCTAATGTTTCAGTGTCTGTTGTAAAAGGCTTATTGAAACGATACAAGGTGAGATTTTTAAACCACATAGAAGGCTCTCGTTAATTAAAGAAGAAAAATACAATGGTGCAATTCTACGGGATAGAAGCTAAGCGGTAAACCTCCAAAAAAAGCTGTCAGCTAGGCTAAATGCAATCACTCAAGTCAGAATTCATCAAATTGTCACAATTCATTAAACTACCCCGAAACCACTGTTATAGCTATATTTAGGGCTTTTTCTTAGAAGATATTACGATGAATATTAATATTTAATTGACCAATGAAATATTTCTGCAACATTAACGAGGCAGACTTCAGCTCGTTCCAACCAAATAACAATGACGAATTTAGCGTCGAAAGGATGAAATGATGAATGTATTTTGTAAAACTCTATTAGCCTCTGCAATAGCAGTCTCAGTCGCTTCAAGTGCGTACGCAGCAGATCCTCTTCAAGTTTACGGTAAGTTAAATGTCACAGCACAATCAAATGATGTTGCTGATGAAACAGAAACGACTATTCAAAGTAATGCTTCACGCTTTGGTGTGACGGGTGAGTTTGAGTTAAGCCACTCATTAGAAGCCTTCTACACTATCGAGTATGAAGTAGACACCGGTGACGATACCAAAGAAAACTTTAAAGCACGTAATCAGTTTGTGGGTTTAAAAGGTGATTTTGGTGCGGTATCTGTTGGTCGGAACGATACTATTCTTAAAATTTCACAAGGTAAAATAGATCAGTTTAATGACCTTGCAGGCGATATAAAGACCATGTTCAAAGGTGAAAATCGCATGGCACAGACGGCAACATACTACACGCCAATGTTGGGTGACTTCCAAGCGGGTGTGACTTATGTAGCATCAGGTGATTTGGATCAAGTTGTTGGTGACAATACCACTGGTGAAGATGGCGTGAGTATGGCTGTTATGTATGGTGATGCAGGCCTAAAAAGCACACCAATATATGCATCGATTGCCTATGATTCAAAAGTAAAAGGTTATGACACTGCTCGTGCCACGGTACAAGGTAAAGTTGCAGGTCTTGTTATTGGTGGTATGTACCAGCAACAAGAAAAGCTAGACAGTGGCATCAAAGATGATGGTTTCTTATTAAGCACGGCTTATGGTATCAATGATGTTACCTTAAAAGCCCAATACCAAGACATGGAAAACAAAGGTGATTCATGGTCAGTCGGTGCAGACTACAAGTTAGGTAAGCCAACCAAGTTATTTGCTTTTTACACTGCAAACTCATTTGATTCAAATGATCAAGATGATACTTATATTGGTATTGGTTTAGAACATAAATTTTAATCTGAATGAGCATGTTGATTTAGATAGTAATTTAAAAGGGCTTAGGCCCTTTTTTGTTACATAACTTACACCTGGGATAAGAAACAGGATAAATCGTTAACAATGGGCTGCTTGATAAGTTCAACTTTGGATTAATAAACGGGATAAATGAAAGTAATTAGCCTATATGAGCCTTTCATATCACAGCTGTTATTTGTCTGCTAGCAAGGCTTATTTACACGCGAAGAGCCGGCCTATTGCAAGTGAATGCAACACTGTTAGCGGGCCAAAAGGCTGTTTGATAATCGATTATTATCTTGAGTTGAAATTGCATCATATTAACAGCAATGAAGTTTTTGTGACAAAAAGGCGTATTTAATGCCAGAATTAGCCGTTAGATCATAAATCTGTAACAAAAGTGTCCAATAATGGCTTTGTGGCAAATTAACGTAGAAACCCAATATGACAGCTAGGATTTTAATAGTAGAAGATGAATCAGCAATCCGTGAGATGCTGACATTTGTGATGGATCAACATGGTTTTACGACAGTTGCAGCTGAAGATTTTGATTCAGCGATTGAGTTACTTAAAGAGCCATATCCAGATTTAATTTTATTGGATTGGATGTTCCCTGGAGGAAGTGGCATCCAATTAGCTAAACGCTTAAAGCAAGATGAGTTTACGCGTCAGATACCGATTATTATGCTGACAGCCCGTGGTGAAGAGGAAGATAAAGTTAAAGGCCTTGAAGTGGGGGCTGATGACTATATAACTAAGCCCTTTTCGCCTAAAGAACTTGTTGCAAGAATTAAAGCCGTTTTGCGCAGAAGCGCTCCAACTCGCTTAGAAGAAATCATTGATGTGCAAGGATTACAACTTGACCCTGTTAGTCATCGAGTGACAGTCGGCGATACTGTGCTCGACATGGGGCCAACAGAATTTCGCTTGTTGCATTTTTTTATGACCCATCCAGAGCGTGTCTATAGTCGAGAGCAGTTACTCGATAATGTTTGGGGCACCAATGTGTATGTTGAAGATCGGACTGTTGATGTGCATATTAGACGTTTACGAAAAGCCGTAGAAGAGGCTGGGCATGATAAATTGATCCAGACTGTTCGTGGTGCAGGCTACCGATTTTCAACCAGAATGTAATTTGTATTGGCGTCTCGAAGGGTTCTGACATGATAAGTAGAACTTTTTAAAAACGCTTTTTTTGCTGTCTAGCCATAAGAGTCTATTTAGGCTATCTTGTGGTTCTTCGTTAGCCCTAATAATCAGTAACGGCACTGAATTGAGTTGGTGGCGGTACGTTCGCATTTAGGTAGCCTATGTTTATCTCGTACTCTGGATATCGTTTATTTTTTCGGTTTGCTTTACTGCTTGTTTTATTTATGCTCATTGGAGCCTTATTCGATCAAGTTGTTATCGTTATGTTATTAGGAACGATTGCATTACTTGTGTGGCATTATCGCCAAATTACTCGTTTAAACTTTTGGTTATGGAAGGATAAAAAGCTCACGCCTCCACAAGGGCGTGGAAGTTGGGAGGGGGTGTTTAATGGAATATATCGTCTGCAGGGGAAAAATCGTCGTCGAGTGGGCCAATTAGCCACTTTATTAGCTCGTTTTCGTCAAGGCGCGGAGGCCTTACCTGATGCGGCGGTGGTTCTTGATGCCGAGCACAATATTTTATGGTGCAACAAACTGGCGCAGTTAATTTTAGGATTTGTTTGGCCTCAAGATAGTGGTCTTAGGATCGATAACCTCATTCGTCATCCTAATTTTTCTACTTATTTAAAGAAAGCACAATACAACGAACCATTAGAAATCCCATCTCCTGTCTCAGATAAGCGTTTACTTGAAATTCGAGTAATAGGTTACGGTGACCGACAATTGTTATTAATTGCTCGTGATATCACTCGTATTCACCAATTAGAAGGTATGCGCAAAGATTTTGTCGCCAACGTTTCCCATGAGCTTAAAACCCCGCTAACGGTATTGCAGGGTTATTTAGAAATTATGCAAACCATGGAAGCACCTGATTCACCTAATCACAAACCACTATCAATGATGCAACAACAAACGACTCGGATGCAGTCGATGGTTGAGCAGTTGTTGGCGCTGTCGCGTATTGAAGATGCCGTGGATATCGATTTATCGCAAACGGTCAATATGGCATTGATGATGGATATCCTCAAAGAAGAGGCCTATGCACTGGCTGGAACTGAATATACTTTAGTGTTTAATTGTGAGCCAGGCTTAAATACTCGTGGTAATGAACTGCAATTGCGCAGTGCTTGTTCAAATTTAATTTCTAATGCGATTCATTATACCGTTCCGGGGGGGACCATTTCGGTGACGTGGCGCAGTGTGGCCACAGGAGCACTGTTTTCAGTCAAAGATACTGGTGTGGGCATTGCTCCACAGTATATCAACCGATTAACTGAACGCTTTTATCGGGTCGATAATGCCCGTTCGAGTAAAACTGGCGGCAGTGGTTTGGGGTTGGCCATTGCAAAGCATGCTTTAAATCATCATTACAGTGAACTTAACGTGACGAGTGAGTACGGCAAAGGCAGTATTTTCAGCTTTATCATTCCTTCGCATTTGTTAGTACGGCAATAGCATCTGGTCGTTTGGATATAAATAAACAGCATTTTTGCTGTTTTTTTTTGACTGATGATGGTCAACTCAAACGTGTTGTGCCAACCCAATCCATTCAGAACCACTTAGTTTGGTAAATATCCTCTATTCTGGGTAATAAACGGTTATCAAACAGCCCTTTGTTCCGCTACCTGCGTTGTATCAACTTACAATAGACCCGCTATTGACCCGTCAATACGCCTTGTTAGCAAAAAACACATAGCAAATTTGATATTGCAGACTTGAAATCAATCCGTTTTTAACTATGTATCCCATCTCTTATCCAACGTTGAGGTTAACAATAAAGCCTGTTAATTAGAGTGTGATGGTTTGAATTGATCACTACCTTACTCGGATGGGATCACTCATATTATTACGACTAGTATAAAATTTATGCGATTATGAATGTCACAATGCTGTCGTTTTAGGTTTTTCTTAACTAAGAATGACCTGTTTTGCACTCTGATCTGTGTTTTACTTTCATTATATCGCGCGGTGTTGTGATAGTTTGTTTTTTTAAGGTATTGATATAAATGATATTGATTGTAAACTTTCGAAATAAGACAGTTTTACTACCATTGTCACACAACTGTCACGTCAAAGTCATAGACTTGTCATCAATGGGGTCGATACTGACTACGTTTTAAAAACTTAGTACGCTTAATTCTGGAGCATTATAATGAAACTGAAAAAACTTGTCGGCGCCATCACACTTACAGCCGCTGGCGTATTCTCTGCAGCATCTGTGGCTGCTCTTGATCCAAATTTACCTGCATATGAAAAAACAAGTGGTGTTTCTGGTAACTTGTCTTCTGTCGGTTCTGATACATTAGCAAACATGATGACATTATGGGCTGAAGAGTTTAAACATATTTATCCTAGCGTTAACATTCAAATTCAAGCTGCTGGATCTTCAACTGCGCCTCCAGCATTAACTGAAGGTACTTCTCAGTTTGGTCCAATGAGCCGTGAAATGAAGCCTAATGAAGTTGAATCATTTGAAAAGCATTTTGGTTATAAGCCGACTAAGATCCGTGTTGCTATCGATGCGTTAGCCGTATTTGTACACAAAGATAACCCTATCACGGGTCTAAGTATTGAACAAATTGACGGTATTTTTTCTGCTACCCATAAGTGTGGCTCCAAAGAAATTAATAACTGGGGAGATGCTGGCTTAGATGGTAATTGGACTGTGAAAGACGTTCAGCTTTACGGTCGTAACTCAGTGTCTGGTACATACGGCTACTTTAAAGAAAAAGCGTTATGTAAAGGTGATTTCCGTCCAAACGTAAATGAGCAACCTGGTTCTGCTTCTGTGGTTCAGTCTGTTTCTCAGTCACTGAATGGGATTGGTTATTCAGGTATCGGTTACAAAACGGCTGGCGTCAAGGCTGTTGCAATCTCTAAGAATGGTGATAAGTTTATCGAAGCAACTGATGCTAATGCTGCAGACGGTTCTTACCCACTTTCACGTTACTTATACGTTTATGTAAACAAGCACCCGAACAGAGACTTAGCTCCAATGGACCGTGAATTCTTACGTTTCGTATTGTCTAAGCAGGGTCAACAAATTGTTGAAAAAGATGGCTATGTTCCATTACCCATCTCAGTTATTGCTAAAGATTTAGGTAAAGTGGGTGTTAAGCTTTAATTAACTCACTTTCAGTAAACTTAAAAAGGCCTCTTGGAGGCCTTTTTTGTTTTTTAACGTTAAAAAAACATAAAAAAAAGCAACCTAACTAAGAGGTTGCTGCTATTGCTAAGGGCAATACTGTTGATAGATTTTTACAACTATCGAATAGGAGAATGATGATGAACAAAAATAAGATACTTGGTACAAATAAAAAGTATTTCAAATCCGGTTCATATAATATGACTCATCATTTTTGAGTTAGTTCCCTTGAATATCAAAAAAGATGAGTTTTTTATTCAAAAGTGATATTTACCAGCTTGGCTGTAAAAGACCTACCACGGCGAGTGACAGCATATTTATGATGATACCAATGTTATTATCCTAGAACGTTTAGGTTGCTTTCTAACAAGTAAGGATTGTTTGTGACTGCAAAATGGAATGTAGAACACGATTATCATTCAAGTGCCAACACTGATGCTTTATGCGTCTATCATCTTGAGCTCAATCTTGTGGTTGATTTTGACTTACAACAACTCAGCGGAATTGCTAAGCTGCAATTTACTCGAAAAATGTCTGCACTTTCATTAGTGTTGGATTGTCGAGATTTGATCATAGAAGGTATCACTGACAGTCACGCTAATCAGTTGCCGTATCAAGTGAGTGATGTGAATGCCATATTAGGTCAAAAACTAGTCATAGATGTGGGTGGTCATTTAGATGAAGTGGTTATTCATTATCATACCTCTACAACTGCTCAAGGACTCCAATGGCTTACGCCTGAGCAAACCTTAGGCAAACAATTACCGTATCTATTTAGCCAATCGCAACCCATTAATGCTCGTAGCTGGATACCTTTACAAGACACCCCTAAAGCCCGAATCACCTTTAATGCGACAATCACCGCCCCGCATGGTTTACGTGCGGTAATGAGTGCCGAAAACATCCCTGATTTGCCGGATAATGGTGTGTTTGAATTTTGCATGAACAAACCGATCCCAACCCATTTATTAGCTATTGCCGTTGGAGAGTTAAGTTTTCAAGCCACTGGACCTCGTAGTGGTATTTATACTGAACCCGATATGCTTGCTGCTGCGACCAAAGAATTTGAAGATACCGAGTCAATGATCCAAATGGCAGAGTCCATATTAGGGCCCTATGCTTGGGGTCGCTTTGACATGATTGTATTGCCACCAAGCTTTCCTTTTGGTGGCATGGAAAATCCCATGTTAGCATTTATGACCCCGACGTTAATTGCAGGTGATAAGAGTTTAGTTTCAACAGTTGCTCATGAATTAGCTCATTCATGGACCGGTAATTTAGTCAGTAATGCGACTTGGCGAGACTTATGGCTTAATGAGGGATTTACCACTTACTTTACCAATCGTATTGTTGAAGCCGTGTATGGTAAAGAGCAGGCAGAACTTGAATGGGTTATCGAGTACGGTCGTTTGCAGGAGGAAATACAATCGACTCCCTTGTCCTGCCAAACCTTACCTGCCAATGTACAAGACCGTGATCCTAATCTGGCATTTAATCGGTTTACCTACGATAAAGCGTCGATGTTTGTTCATGAACTTGAACGCCGCTTAGGTCGGGCTGCATTTGATCGGTTTTTGTTCCAATATGTGGAACATTTTTCTTTTAGTGCTATCACCACCGAAACTTTTATTGATTATGCAAAGCAAACATTGCTGGTAGAACATCACGATAAGTTGACCTTAGCAGAGATCAATGAGTGGGTGTATGGCCAAGGATTACCCCAATGGTTTATTGCCCCAATATCAAGTAGTTTGGATAAAGTCGATTTGGCTGTTGAGGCTATTGTCAAAGGAACACCCGCTAGTGAGTTGTCGGTAGATGAATGGCGAGTTCACCACTGGCAGTATTTTCTCAGCCAATTACCGTTATTCGTTAATCAAGCCACGTTATTAGATTTAGACGACACCTTTATATTAACAGACAGCCACAATGCCGAAATAGCATGTGATTGGTATCGAGTCGCCATTCGTAATCATTTTGATCCCGTGTTGCCTGCGCTAAAAGACTACTTATGCCGGATCGGCCGAGGAAAGTTTGTTAGGCCATTATTTGTTGAATTACAAATAGCCGGTTACCAGCAAGAATTAGTCAATATTTATGTTAAAGCTCGCCCTGGTTATCATCCTTCATTGCAAGTGCAGCTAGACAATTTACTTAACCTTTAGCAAGTTAACTGCTTTAGTATTAACAATTTAACATCAAAAAATGAAAAAAAATGGCAGCCATATTGGCTGCCAAAATAACTCTTTACGGGTTGCCATTAACGGTGCGCTAGCGTGTTAATGCTTCCCAATGGGGATGATGATGAACAATAAACATAAAACGGTGTAGCAGTAACTCAATCTTAAATGAAGCTTGAGGTAAGTAAGATAAATCACTAAGCAGTTTACTCAATTAACTTTCGGGGGAGAAGATTAACTCATGACGCTGCACTTACTTCAAACTAAATCTTATTCCGTACAATTAATCAGACTGGGCTTCATCAAGAAAGTTCACCGAAAGAGAGATTTTTTTTAATAAATTTTATCGGGCAAAATTTATTGAGCTAAAAATAATCACGAGTCTTACGGGATACGCATTAATCTTATTAAATAACTATTAATAACAATGACTTGTTAATACTGCATCAGGAACATAATTTTTTTATGCCCCAATGGTTGGTTTTTACTGAGTACCAGCGGCGTTAGCTGTTGGTTATGGTAGAGAACGATGATAATTGGGGCGGAAGGGATGATGTCAATACGTAAAGAGAATTCACAAAATGAACCTAAAAAAAGGGCAACCAATGTGGTTGCCTAAGTCGTTCTTTGCGGGTTGTGATTAACGGTGCGCTAGCGTGTTAACACTCCCCAAATAGGGATGATGATGATGAACAATAAACATAAAACGGTGTAGCAGTAACTCAATCCTAACTGAAGCTTGAGGTAAGTAAGATAAATCACTAAGCAGTTTACTCAATTAACTTTCGGGGGAGAAGATTAACTCATGACGCTGCACTTACTTCAAACTAAATCTTATTCCGTACAATTAATCAGACTGGGCTTCATCAGGAAAGTTCACCGAAAGAGAGATTTTTTTTAATAAATTTTATCGGGCAAAATTTATTGAGCTAAAAATAATCACGAGTCTTACGGAATACGCATTAATCTTATTAAATAATTATTAATAAAAATACGTTGTTAATCGTTATACCAAGATCATAATGTCTACATTCAACCTGTTGGTTTTTCCCGAGTGCAAATGGGGCCTGAGGTTGGTTATGGTAGCAGTCGATGATGACTTTTGGCTTGGTTTATACCAATACGTAAAGAGAACTCACAAAATTAACCTAAAAAAAGGGCAACCAATGTGGTTGCCTAAGTCGTTCTTTGTGGGTTGTGATTAACGGTGCGCTAGCGTGTTAATACTCCCCAAATAGGGATGATGATGAACAATAAACATAAAACATAAAACGGTGTAGCAGTAACTCAATCCTAACTGAAGCTTGAGGTAAGTAAGATAAATCACTAAGCAGTTTACTCAATTAACTTTCGGGGGAGAAGATTAACTCATGACGCTGCACTTACTTCAAACTGCATTTTATTCCTTACATACTTACTCATACAATTAATCAGACTGGGCGTTATCAGGAAAGTTCACCCATAAAATGATTTTTTTGAATAAATTTTATCAAGCTAAAATATATTGAGCTAAAAATAATCACGAGTCTTATGGAATACGCATTAATCTTATTAAATAATTATTAATAACAATACGTTGTTAATCGTTATACTAAGATCATAATGTCTACATTCAACCTGTTGGTTTTTCCCGAGTGCAAATGGGGCCTGCGGTTGGTTATGGTAGCCGTCGATGATGACTTTTGGCTTGGTTTATACCAATACGTAAAGAGAATTCACAAAATGAGCCTAAAAAAAGGGCAACCAATGTGGTTGCCTAAGTCGTTCTTTGTGGGTTGTGAATAACGGTGCGCTAGCGTGTTAACACTCCCCAAATAGGGATGATGATGAACAATAAACATAAACTGTAGTGGCAAGTAAATAAGAGCTTTGAATACACACTAAACCGTTGGAGGAAGACGTTTGGTGAGTTCGTGTTCTTACTTGCTACATATACTATGACTAGGGCTATTTGGAAAAGTTCATTAAATGATGTACTAAATTTAAACGTCATTAATTGCGAGGATTTGTTCATCTTTGATGGTCGAAAGTGGTTCGATATACACGGGTGTTAATCGAGATGTACAGTATGTTTTCTACTTAGTTATCGATTGTTAGTGTGTCGTGATGACACTTAACAAGTCCTACTTAATCTCAATTCTGAAAGGCGATCGGATAACTTGTTAAAAAAGGGTCTATTTCAAGTCTGTAATATTAAACTTTCCATGTCTTTTGTTAACAAGATCTATTGCAAGTCGATACAACTTCGACCGCGGGGAAAAGCGCTGTTTGATAACGGGTTATGAGCCCCTGTTGAGGTAAGTTATTATAAGTAAGACACAAATAGTGGCACAACGCCTCTAGAAAGTTCAATAAATGGTAAATATGCGATCAAATCTATAGACATAAAAAAAGGCAATCAAATAATTGCCTATCGATCGACTTAGCGATCAAGGGGACCGCGCTAGAAGTCCCAGGGAGATGATGAACAAAAGTGAATATCACTGTTACTAAGTTTGAGTACGTGGTGGTTTAAAAGTTCAATATAAATGTATTTTTTTAGCCAAATAATGATGTTTATTTTATATTGCATATTTATCATAAACTTAAGTTTTGATGTGTTTTGATGTGTTTTGTAATGTGTTTTTTGTGGTTTGAGCGTATTTAATTTGAGCATATCGTTAAATGGAAATGTTATTGACTTAACATGGTCATGGAGCGTCCGCCTATGCCCCAAGAAGTAAAGTAAGGCGATTAACATGACATCAATCGCCCAAAGCAAACTCGCATACATTATGGATTAACGGTATTCGATTACAGGTAAAAGCCTCGGCTAACTTAGCAGCTTTTCAATAATAGCGTTAAGGTCTTCTGGCTTAGTGGTTGGCGAATAACGTTCAATAACATTTCCTTGTTTATCGACTAAGAACTTAGTGAAGTTCCATTTGATAGACTCACTAGCCAAAAGGCCTTTGGCAGACTTTTTAAGGTGTTGGTACAAGGGGTGACTATTAGCACCATTAACATCAATTTTACTGAATAGCGGAAACGTAACCCCAAAGTTGAGTTCACAAAATTGGCTGATCTCGTCTTCATTACCTTGCTCTTGCTTACCGAATTGATTACAAGGAAACCCCAAAATAACTAAACCACGATCTTTATATTGTTGATATAAGGCTTCAAGACCTTTGTATTGCGGTGTAAATCCGCATTTACTTGCCGTGTTAACAATGAGCATAACTTTATCTTTAAAGTGCTCCATAACAACGTCTTTGCCTTGAATGTCTTTTACGATAATAGGGTAAATTGCAGCGGTCATGTGAAGCTCCTTTATATGAAAAGTAAACTATAATATAAATATGGTTGGCTGGCAATTTAGTTGCGCACAACTTAATTTATCTATTTGCTTATAAATACTAATTTCAATATAGTTTGCGCATAATTTACTATCAAGGATTAAGGACGGGCTTATGAATGAATTGAAGAACGAACTTAACTCTGAAGATGAAATCGACTCCAATTCGCAGCCACAAGCTGATGTCAGTCACGTGGTACATTTATTAACGGAAGCCGAGGGTGATGAGCAGGCCGAAATGTTCAGTGAGATTTTGACTGAAGCTGAACCAGGTACAATTGCTTTACTTTTAGAATCGTTACCGCTGGATGAGCGTTATGATCGTTGGCAGCAAGTTGATGTAGAAGAGCGTGTTGACGTTTTAAACTTAATGCGTGCAGATCCTCGTTTAGGCATAGTGAAAAAAATGCCAGACGAGGAGTTAGACCTACTCTTTTCGCAATTAAGTCCCGAAGATCTTATCGAGTGGAGTGATACGTTACCAGACAATATTACCGATCGTGCATTAGCACAGATGGGGGAACGTCAGCGCAAGCACTTCGAACTGTATGATCAATATTCTGATAATGAAATCGGTCGTTATGCTGATCACCAAATGTTGGCGTTAAGTCTTACGTCTACGGTCGCGCAAGGGCAACGTTTTTTTCGTCGAATTGATTTAGATTGTAATGACCACCTTTTTTTGGTGGATAATAACGATAAATATCTAGGGACAGTGCGTCGTTATGATGTTTTTAAAACGACCGATCTTGATACCCAATTACAGGTATTAATATGGGAAGACAGCCGGGTTATCTCTGCCGACTCATCTTTGATCGAAGCGGCCGAAGCCATTGAGCATAGTCGTGAGCTTGAATTACCGGTTGTCGATGATGACGGTATATTGATTGGCCGAATGACACTGAGAACGGCTACAGCCCTAGTGCGTGAGCATTACGAAGCACAATTAATGGCAACCGCAGGTATGGATGAACACGACGATTTGTTTGCTCCAATTATGGTGGGAGCAAAACGTCGTGCAGTGTGGTTAGGGATTAACTTACTCACTGCTTTTTTAGCTTCTGCGACCATTGGATTATTTGAAAATGTGTTGTCGCAAGTGGTGGCATTAGCGGTATTGATGCCTATTGTGGCTTCAATGGGCGGTATTGCAGGTAGCCAATCGTTAACACTGATGATCCGCGGTATGGCAATGGGGCAGATTTCTGCCGGTAACGTGATGTCGTTGATGAAAAACGAACTCGGGATCGGTGCACTTAACGGCATGTTGTGGTCGATTGTCATTGGTATTGTTGCCGGGTGGTGGTTTAACGATACGATAATGGGCATTGTAATTGGTTGTGCCATCTTAATTAATATGGCGGTTGCGGCTATTGCGGGTGTTATGGTGCCAATGATCTTACAACGTTTTAATCAAGATGCGGCATTATCAGGATCGGTCATTCTCACCACTGTCACCGACGTGGTAGGTTTTTTTACCTTCTTGGGATTGGCCACCATATTGTATCTGTAAAGGTGCGGTATTGCTTACATCAAAATGCACTGAGTCAACATTGGGCTAGCCTTTGGTTAACGTTGTCCAGCGCCTCGACGATTATCACGTATGCTGTTATTTAGCTTCAATTCGCCTTGCGGGTAAAACAAATGACACTTTTAATATAGCCTGACTTGAAAGAGACTTATTGCTATCGGTTTAGCCTATATCTTATTCCAAGTTGAGGTCATTTAAATGCTCTTGAGTCTCTCAAGGTCATTTTTTGATAATAAAAAAGCAAGTTACAGGTAACTTGCTTTTTAAACTCGATGAGACAATGCGGTTAAATTATTTCCACTTAGGAGGCGCTAACTCCATTTCTGGATTATCGTCAAAGTAGCCTCGCTTGGTATCTCGGCGGCGTTGTTTTACTTTTTTCGATTTTGGTTTTCCCTTTCCCTCGATGTTATCGCCCCATGGCGCATCGTCTTCATCAAATTCAAATGAGTGTGACATTTTTAACATTCCAGATAACTGTACCTTTTTTGGTACAACCCCTTTTTTACCTAAAGTTAATAATAAGCTAAAGCGAAATATTTAATCCTTGATGGTAAAAATTATTGCACGTAGAAATGACAATTCAATTTTTGGCGACAAATAAACATTCTTTGCTGTGTTTGAGTTCATTTAGGCATAGGGATAATTGTTGTTGCCAGGGGTTTTGTGTGGCAATGGTGTGTGATAAACCGCTATCTAGCGCACTAAATACTGGCCTATTGACGATTGAAGCATATTGTTCTGATGTTATAGGCTGTAAATAAATCGGTTGACGTAATAAGCCTAACCCTATCGCTTGTGTTTTTATCGCTTGTGCAAACTCATACCAAGTGCATATGCCAGCATCACTCCAATGGTAAATAGCTGACCATTGTTTTTGTAAACACAGTTTCCACAAAAAACGCGCAAGATCATCAACCATTGTCGGGCTGCCGGTTTGGTCATTAACAATATTAATCGGGTTTTCTTTACTTGAGCCTATGGCTGCCTGATTATGCGTCTGTGACATTAACTTCAGCATAGTGGTCAGAAAATTATTGCCAGTATGATGGTAAAGCCAAGAGGTACGTACAATGCAAAATAGATCAGATTGGTAGCTCAGTAGTGTTGCTTCTGCGAGTAATTTTGATTGCCCATAAGTATTAATAGCCGCTGGTTTTTGTGTCACCAAATAAGGTGTCGATGAGCCGCCATCGAATACATAATCTGTTGACAATTGGATCAGTTTAATCCCATAAGCACTAGCCGCTTTAGCGATATACTCAACGGCTAATGCATTGGTTTTTATCGCGGACTCAGGGTTAATTTCGGCTTTTTCGACGTTGGTATAGGCTGCGCAGTTAATGATGATATTGGGTCGATAATAAGCCAATGCTTCGTCAATACGTTGTGGCTGAGTAATATCAACTTGTTGGTGGCTGAGCTGGATCAGTTCCAGCGTATTAGGCTGAGTACGTTTTAAGGCTCGGGCTAGTTGACCTGTTTGACCAAAGGTTAATATTTTCATTGAACGTGAGCCAAATACCATTGGACAGTGCGGTATAAGCCATTAAAGAAGGTATGTTTAGGTGTCCAATTCAATGTTGTGGCCAATTTACTGGCATCAATGGCATAGCGATGATCATGTCCGGGTCTATCTTCAATATGCTCAATGAGTGAGGTAAAGCCATTGCCACTAGCAAGGCGATGATCCGGGAGTAATTGGCTAAGGTGTGCGCAAATCGACCTCACTACCTCAATATTAGTTTGCTCATTATTGCCGCCTACCGTATAGGTTTCACCCACGTTGCCTAAGGTTAATATTGTCAGTAAAGCTTCAACATGATCATCGACATAAAGCCAGTCTCGAATTTGTAGACCATTACCATAGATAGGAATTTGCTCACCCGCTATAGCGCGGGTAATGGTCAATGGGATCAGTTTTTCTGGATGTTGGTATGGGCCATAATTATTAGAACAATAACTGATTAAAATGGGTAAACCATAGGTTCGATACCAGGCTTTGACTAGATGATCGCTTGATGCTTTACTTGCTGAGTAAGGTGAGCTGGGTGCATAAGCACTTTGCTCATTGAAAAAGCCTGTGCCGGGTAAGTCACCAAATACCTCATCAGTCGAAATATGATGGAAGCGAAATCGTGCAGCCTTAGCGCTCAATAAACCATTATAAAATTGTCTGCTGGCTTCTAAAAGTTGATAAGTACCGACTATATTAGTCTGAATAAATTCTGCAGGACCTGAAATGGATCGATCAACATGAGTCTCTGCCGCTAAATGCATGACGGCGTCGGGTTGAAACCGATTAAATACTTGGGTTAATAATTGAGCATCACAGATATCGCCTTCGATAAAATGGTATCGTCGACTTTGGTTTAGCATTTTAAGGCTGCAGGGATCCGCTGCATATGTCAGCTTATCGATATTAATGACACTGTGATGGGTAAAATTAATGATAAATCTGATTAGTGCCGATCCAATAAATCCACAACCACCAGTAATCAGTATTGCGAGTGCTTGTTCGTTTCTGTGTGTCATTGTTTTAGGCCAAATGAGATAACCTTAGGGTTTAGCATCGGGTTATCTTTGTCTGAGACGAGAGGAGCAAGGTGTTGTTTTAATGGCCATTGAATATTGAGCACGGGATCATTCCATGCGATGGTTTGATCATCATCTGGTCGATAATATTGTGAACATTTATAAATAACATCAGCGATGTCAGACAATACGTAAAAGCCATGAGCAAATCCCGCAGGGATCCACATTTGATAGCCATTTTCGTCTGAGATTTCTTGGCCTATCCACTGACCATACGTTGTAGACCCTTGACGAATGTCGACAGCAACGTCAAAGATGCTTCCTCTTGCTACCCGGATTAATTTACCTTGAGGGAAGTGTTGCTGGAAGTGAAGTCCACGTAAGACATTGTTAATAGAACGCGATTGATTTTCTTGGACTAGTTGAGGAACATCTAAGTTGTTTTGAGTAAACGCGTCACTAAAGGTGTTTTGGCGTAACGTTTCCATAAAGAATCCACGCTCATCAATGAACTTACGTGGGCTAAAAATCATCACGTCTTTGAGTTGAGTGTTAATCCATTTCATCTGGAAAATTCTTATTTAATAGAGACAGTAAGTATTCACCATAACCACTTTTTAACAGTGGCTTAGCCAGTTTTTTGAGTTGTAATTGATCAATTAATCCCATCGAATAGGCTATTTCCTCAGGGCAGGACACTTTTAAACCTTGGCGTTTTTCTATTGCAGCTATGTATTGTGTCGCTTCTGCCATGGCATCGGGTGTACCAGTGTCTAGCCAAGCGGTTCCTCGGCCTAAGATATTGACTTGAAGATTATTATTATCAAGATATTGATTTATCACATCCACTATTTCGAGTTCTCCTCTTTCAGAGGGGAAGACTTGCTTAGCGTAATAGCTTGCCTTGTTGTCGAAAAAATACAGCCCTGGCATGGCAAAATTTGATTTGGGTTTAGCGGGCTTTTCTGTAATAGAAAGTACTTGATTATGTTTATCAAACTCAATAACCCCATAAGCTTGTGGATTAGCAACGTGATAACCAAAGACGGTGGCAGATGATATTTTATTCGTTGATTGTAGAGTGTGCTGTAATTGATGGCCATAAAATAAATTATCCCCTAAAATCATTGCACAAGGACTACCATTTAGAAAATGTTCAGCAATAATGAGTGCTTGTGCGAGTCCTTTAGGCTTTGCTTGTGTTGCAAATTCAATGTTAATACCCCATTGATGGCCATTGTGCAGCAGTGATTTAAAAAGAGGCAGATCGGTAGGCGTGCAAATAAGCAAAATCTCTGTAATACCAGCCTGCATCAATGTGCATAGCGGATAATAAACCATAGGTTTATCGTAAACGGGTAATAACTGTTTACAGACAACTTGGGTGATAGGAAATAGTCGAGTGCCTAAACCTCCAGCTAATAAAATACCTTTTCTCATCAATCTTTCTTTAAGTGATTCATAAGTGAATTTTAGCACAGCTAAAATCAATTAAGCAGATTTGTTATGGGTGTTATTTACCTAAGCCTTCAATTATATCAAGGCTATATCGCTCTGCATCAGGGCCTTTAATTCGCTGAAATTTAACATCTAATAAAGATAAGGGATCTGAATAGACTCGATAAATATGGTCGCGATCTAAATGATAATATTACTCGTTTGATCCTATTTGAAGGTGCCTTTACCTCGATAGGGATGAGGATCGCTGTCTAAACCTATGGTGTGGATGGTGCATGTAAGTTCGAGTTTGGGCAAGGGAACATGCCACGATAAACACCTGCCATTGCAAGGTTGCTTTGCAGCTTGTTGCTATATCAATCGTGAGATTGTTTAGTCGGTTGGCTGCAGCCTAAGATTACCCATCCGAGTACTAAGCATAAATTTTCATCTAAGCCCCCTTTAGATACAAAATTGTCGTGCATATTATCCTCAGCAGTTTTGGTGTTATGTGTCTACACTCAATGATAAAAAACTACAAAAGGATTTTCTAGAGTAGGTGATACTATTTTAAATGATTGTTTTTAAGTTATTTTTTTTAAACGATTATTTTTAAACGATTGTTTTTAACAAATCGTTTTAAGAGATTATTTTTAAATGGCTATTTGACTCAAGTTAAACCAGTATCATAAGGATTACTTGATAATAGGTGACCAGAGTGTACTCGTGCTTTTATCATCAACCGATCCTGGCGTTAAAATATAGCTAACGCATATATTTTGCGCTTTAATGGTTAAACTTTAGTCGGGATATCAAAAAATTGTTTTATCTCATCTATTCTATCCATTGCATCTTGATAACCCAAATCAATCAAGGTTGTGGTATAGCTTTTTTCGAACAATAGATATGAGACGATACTTGAATCTGACTGTCGATTAATGCCAAAAAACTTCAATAAGATTTTGATTGCAAATGGCATGTCATCATAAAATCGATCCGCAATTCGGCTGAGATCTTGACTGGGCTTTATGACCAATGTCTCTATATGGCGAAGATTTAATGAGTCACGTCCTTCTTTCGACATGAATGACAATGTTTGATTTTCTCTCTGTAACCTTTCTAAATCACTGTTTAATGTATCCGAAAAAATCGTGTCTAATAAATGTCCTCCTATTGTTGCTGTTTTAGGATGATATTCAAACTCGATAGGGACATTTTTGTGTGGACTTTCTAAATTAATAACAAATATTTTATTGGCACCAAGGTGGACCGGACTTGATAAGGGAGAGAGTTGATGGACTGACCCATCGCAATAATAAGCCTGATTAAGTTTAATTGATGGAAAGACCATTGGGATAGCAGAGCTTGCGAGTAAATGCTCAGTATTTAATAAGCTGCGAATACCACTTCGTTTAGCACTTTGCCAATTTTCAATGTGTTTATTGCCCTGATAAAAACTATATGATCGTGAATTGTTATAACTCGAGGCGTCGACACTTATTGCCTTGAGTGCATCGTTACTGATGTTGCGGTCGATTCTTTTAAAATCGATAAGTTTATCCAATAATTCACGTAATGGTTGATTATCAAGTAGGCTTGCTGCGTCCGTACTCACCTTGTCGTCTTGTAAGCCTTTGATTGCCATTCGGCCCAAATGTCTTAACACTTGGGGGATGGAAGCCCGATAGACTTTATGGGTTTCAAAATGACGCCACACCCAATCCAGTTTTTTTATGCCCAAATGGAAGCAAGATGCGTGGGTTGCCAGAGATGTTGCGTTAATGGCTCCTGCCGATGTCCCGCAAATGATATCAAATGGGACATTATGGTTGCGTGGGTAAAACTGCACTAGCGCTTTCAATACGCCTATTTGATACGCAGCTCTTGCCCCACCGCCACCTAAAACTAATGCTGTTGATACTGACAATATCTATCCTTAATGTTTTAAATGTACTTATTTTTAGTATGAATTCTTTTTCGAGTTTATACCAGTTACCAATAAGTCGACTATGCTATTTATCGTCTGTTTCTCATCTTAATGCGAGTAAGCAGTCTATGAGTAAACAGTAAGCATTAAGCATTGAACATTAAATATTACTGATCAAAAAGGTATCATCTGTTTTTCTTGAAGCAATAAAAAAACGCACCATAAAGTGCGTTTTTAAAATGTATTGTTGTTAATTATTCAGGGTTAACCTTTAGCGGCCTTGGTTAAAAACGCCACAATCTCATCAAATGGGATATCTTGTTTCTCACCAGTACGACGATTTTTGTACTCAAATACGCCAGCATCGATATTGCGGTCGCCAATAACCACAACATGGGGTAAACCGATTAATTCCATATCAGCAAACATAACACCAGGACGTTCTTTACGATCATCCATTAATACTTCAATACCGGCATCCGCTAAGTCTTGGTAAAGTTTTTCAGCGATGTCAGCAACGCGATGGGATTTATGCATATTCATGGGTAAAATACCCACCGTGAATGGTGCAATTGCTTCTGGCCAAATAATGCCGCGATCATCGTTGTTTTGCTCAATGGCAGCAGCCACAATACGGCTCACGCCGACACCATAACAACCCATCAACAACACCTGTGCTTTGCCGTTTTCATCTAACACTGTGGCATTCATTGATGTAGAGTAACTTGTTCCTAACTGGAAAATATGGCCGACTTCAATACCACGAGCCATTGCATAAGTACCAAGGCCATCTGGGGTCGGTTCACCTTCAACCACATTACGAATGTCAGCAGCGGTTGCTAAAGGGAAATCTCGCTCCCAGTTGATACCGAAATAATGCTTATCTTCAGCGTTAGCACCTGCGGCAAAATCGCTCATCACAGTAACACTGTGATCAACAATAATCGGCATAGTTAAGCCGACAGGTCCGATAGAACCAGGACCTGCGCCAACGGCTTCTCGAATTTCAGCTTCTGATGCAAATTCAAATGGCGATGCGACTAATTCAAGCTTGTCGGCTTTGACTTCGTTAAGTTCATGATCGCCACGGATAACTAATGCCACCAATGGTGCTTCTTCAGTCGCGCCTTTAACAATTAAGGTTTTAACTGTTTGGGTGATGACGACATTAAATTGCTCAACCAATTCGGCAATTGTTTTTGCGTTAGGTGTCGCGACCAACGTCATTGCTTCAGTTGGCTCTGCGCGTGTTTGGGTTGGCATAGGTGATTCAGCTTTTTCAATGTTAGCGGCATAGTCGCTGCCCGTTGAATAAGCGATTAAATCTTCACCACTGCTTGCGAGCACATGGAATTCATGCGACATGCTGCCACCAATAGAGCCCGTATCAGCTAGTACAGGGCGGAACGATAAGCCCATACGAGTCAGTATATTGCTGTATGCGGTATGCATTGCATGGTAAGTACTGTCCATGGTTTGTTGATCTAAATGGAAAGAATAGGCATCTTTCATCAAGAATTCGCGCGCGCGCATGACGCCAAAACGTGGACGTACTTCATCACGGAATTTGGTTTGTACTTGGTATAGTGTTAACGGCAGTTGTTTGTATGAGTTTAGCTCTTTACGGACTAAATCGGTGATCACTTCTTCATGGGTTGGTCCCAATACAAAGTCACGATTATTACGGTCTTGGAAACGCAATAACTCAGGACCAAATTTGTCCCAACGGCCTGTTTCAACCCATAGATCAGCAGGTTGTACTAACGGCATTAATATTTCGATAGCGCCTGTTTTGTTCATTTCTTCACGAACAATAGCTTCAACTTTACGTAATACACGTAAACCTGACGGAAGCCAAGTGTAGAGACCTGAAGCATTACGACGGATCATACCGGCACGTAACATTAACTGATGACTAACCACCTCTGCATTTGCAGGGGTTTCTTTTTGTGTTGAAAGCAGGTACTTGTTAACTCGCATTCCCAATGTCCAAAATAGTTACTATGAATGAGCATCATTTTAGCACCTGCTTCAATGATGTCACCTGCTAATTCGACTCAAAAGTAGGCTTTGTGGTGCTTTAATGGCGGGATATTATTATTTAACTTCCGCGCCGGATAATAAACGGTTATCAAACCACTCTTTGTCCTGCTATCTGTGTTGTATTCACGTAGACGTTAAATTGCTATAGGCACGCTATTGACGCATCAATGCGCCTTGTTGGTAAACAAATGGAAAGTTTGATATTGCAGACTTGAAGTCAATCCGTTTTTGTCGATTTAGCTCATCTTCTATTCCAATTTGAGGTTATTTTTTACGTCTATCGCCAATGACTCGGGCAGGATTACCAGCAACAATGGCGTAGTGTGGAACATCTTTTGTGACAATGCAGCCCATACCAATAACAGCATGATCCCCAATGGTCACACCGTCAACAATGCCTGCTTGAGCGCCAATCCATACATCTTGGCCAATCACGACACCTTTTGATGTTGCGGGTTGTTGATAAACGGGGGTGTCGGGTGACATGCCATGATTAAAGGCATATATAGTCACGTTATTAGCTATGCGGGTTTGGCTGCCAATTTTGATGCCGTTGCGGCCGCCATCTAAGCTACAACCATGATTAATGGCCACTTCATTGCCTAGGGTGATTGGACCATGCATAAACACTTCGGCGGCAATCATGCATTGATCTCCAATGCTGATGTCTCTACTGGGTTCGGCAAAAAGCTGAGCTTGTGGCGCTATAAAGCATTGTTCACCAATATGAATGGTTTCAAGCTGACGCAACCGCTGCTGAATGTCATCTTGCCAGGGCTTTGCCCATGCTAAATGTTTTGTTTTAAGCGAAAAATACAGCCATGGCATCCATGACAAACGTTTTTTGTGTTGAGCTTGGTAATCAATGTCTGTCATTGGCTTAATCCTTTAATAATGTCACTTTGGTCGGTTTAAGCTCTAATACTTCGATACCTTGAGAAGTGATATGCCAAAAAATATCTAAATCGTACAATGCAACTTGATATAATTTGGGGTCATCTTTATTTTTTTTATAAGCGGGTCGCGGGTCTTGAGATAATACCCCGTTAATTAATTCGGCTAAGCCTTGGTATTGTTCTATAGCAGCATATTGAGCTATTTGTGTCAGCGCTATTGCGGTATAAGTTACCGCAATAAGTACGGGAGCATCTTGGGCTATGCCGCTTTTTGCATCGACAATGGCATCAGAAAAAGGAATATACGGTTTAATATCAATGATAGGAGTACCGTCTAATAAATCCATCCCCGATATTATTAAACAGACTTTACCTTTGCGTTGAACCACGCCATGGAGTTTGACCACTGACTGGCCAATACCATTGGGGCGAAACGTTGAGCGTGTGGCAAATACGCCCAATTTTTCATTACCACCTAAACGGGGAGGGCGTACCATCGTTTTCCAGCCTTGTGCTATATTTTCATGGAAACAAAATAATAACCATAAGTGCGAGTTTTGTTCTATCCCTCTGACGGCATCAATGTGATTAAAAGCAGGTTCAAATTCAATATAACCAACCACATCGACTAAGCCGGGCTGACGCGGAATACCAAACTTTTGTTTATAAGGTGTTCGGCATATTGCAACAGCATTTAATTGGCTGCTAAATGGAACGCGAGATCTGTTATTTATAGGATCTGTTTGACCGTGTTGATCGTTACCTTGTGTCATGCAATACCTGGATTAAACATAAAAAGGAAATCAGACATAAAATATAAAAAATCTTGATGAGTATTATATGGGCACTCATCATTTACAGGCTACCAATATATTATATTGAGTTATTATTTTTCTGTAGGCGTTTTAATGGCTTGACCTACGCATAGTGCACGACTAAAACAACTGGTGTCCGCTTCTGCAAGAATAAAGCAACTTTTAACCACGAATCCATTAGCGCCCAAATCGGCTGCTGCTCTTCTAGCATTAGTACGTGCAACGGCCATTTGTGGCGGTGCATCTTGGCTGCTTTCTTGACAGGCTTCACCTTCAACTAAGCCTAATACTGCAAACGGTCCTTTTGGTAGTTGGTTACCTTCGTATAATTGGACATCACTGGCTTTAAAGTAATCATTGATATTTTTACTGTCTAAATTACTTTTGAATGTGTAATCACTTGCACAAGCACTCAATAATAATGCGATACCGGAGATAATAAAAATAGGTTTAAGAGGAAAAGTCATAGCCGTAACCTTCTATTAATGGGAAATGGATCAACAAGGGTGAGTTTACCTTGTCTGATGGCGATGATAAAGCGATTAAAGGCCATAAAAAAAGAGCTTACCGAAGTAAGCTCTTTTCAAATTTAAGGGGTAATTGTGTTGTTAACCATTAAGTCAGAAAAATTATTCCATACCAGGAATTAAAAATTCAGCCATGTTCTTTCCGCTATCAACTTGTTGTTTGAATACGGTTGGCATACGCCCTTGACCAGTCCATTGAATTAATTTGTCATCAATGGTGATTTGATATTTTGGTGGACGTGGCGCACGTTTTTTGGTCGACGTTTTAGCTGAAGAGGTAACTTCACCTAAATCTTCAATTGATAAACCACTGTTTTGAATTTGGGCAAGAATTTCAGCAATACGTGCATTACGCTCAGCATTAGCTTCGAGTTCTAATTTCTCTTCTTCTTGACGTTCGGCAATAATTTTTTCTAATTTTGCAGCGGCTTCACGCAAATCATCAAGCGACAATTCTTTTACTGCAGCTTTAAAACGGCGACCGTGGGTTAATATGTGTAAAAAGTCACTCATGATATGTAGTTTCCTAATGATTGATTTATAAAAATAAACAGTTATAAGATATAAAGTTATTAACGTTTCAGTGCCACTGATGGTTTATTTAGTCGTTATTCTTAATCTAAATCAGATATAAATCAGATTATTTGTCTAATTATTACCAATACAGCTAAATAAATACTGAATATAGATGTAATAATAGAAACTATTTGGCATTGAATCAAATTAAATTATCTGTTTATGAAATAAAATTTAACTCAGCGTTCTCATTAAGCCCTAATTCAACTCTGTTTGTTTAGTTTGATTGCCACCATAACAACAAAAAATATGTAAACAAGCGTTTGACTTTGATTGACGTTCACGTTAACAGAACGTAAAGTTAACCCATCTTGCATTGGCAAACGCCAATGTGTTGTCCAAATGCATTGAAGGTGTAGGAAGGAAACCCTATGAAAGTATTGGTGCCAGTTAAACGCGTAGTCGATTCCAATGTGAAGGTCAGAGTAAAAGCTGACAACACAAGTGTTGATATGACAAACCTTAAAATGGCGTTAAACCCATTTTGCGAAATTGCGATAGAAGAGGCTGTTCGCTTAAAAGAAGCCGGTATTGCTACTGAAGTTGTGGTAGTGAGTGTTGGTTCTAAAGCGGTGCAAGAACAATTAAGAACAGCAATGGCATTAGGTGCAGACCGAGCGATTCATATTGAAACCGATGAAGAGCTAGTGCCGTTGTCTATAGCAAAGCTTTTAAAAGCGGTGCAAGAAAAAGAGCAAGCGCAATTAATTATTTTTGGTAAGCAGTCAATTGATGGCGATAACAATCAAACTGGACAAATGTTAGCGGCTTTAACTGATATGCCACAAGCAACATTTGCATCAGAAGTCAACGTTGAGGGTGATATTGTTACGGTTATCCGTGAGGTAGATGGTGGGTTACAAACCTTAAAAATGCCATTACCTGCGATTGTTACGGTTGACTTACGTTTGAATGAGCCTCGTTATGCTTCATTACCTAATATTATGAAGGCTAAGCGTAAGCCATTAGAGATAATGACGGTAGCAGATCTTGGTGTGAGCTTAAAGACACATCAAACGGTACTAAGCGTTACGCCTCCTGTTGAGCGTAAAGCAGGCATCATGGTGTCTTCTGTTGAAGAGCTAGTTGATAAGTTAAAAAATGAAGCGAAGGTGATCTAATATGACCATTTTAGTATTAGCAGAACACGATAATATCAGTCTGAAAACTGATACGGCTAAAGTGGTTAGCGCTGCTGCAGCCATTGGTGGTGATATTCATGTATTGGTTGCTGGTGTTGATTGTTCTGCCGCGGTAAGTGCAGCACAAAGTTTAGCGGGTGTGAGTAAAGTCTTAGTAGCAGATGCGGCATTATATGGTGCTCAATTAGCTGAAAATGTTTCAAAACTGGTCGTTGAAATAGCGGCGGATTACGAATACATTTTGGCTGCGGCTTCGAGCGTAGGTAAAGATACCTTACCTCGTGTGGCAGCATTATTAGACGTTGCTCAGATTTCTGAAGTGATTGAAGTGGTAAGCAGTGACACTTTTGTACGCCCTATTTATGCTGGTAATGCACTTGCTACAGTTCAGAGCTTGGATGCCAAGAAAGTCATGACTGTGCGCTCAAGTGCCTTTGATGCTGCGGCCTCAACAGGCAGTGCTGAAGCGATAAACTTAAGCCAAGCAATTGATGCCCGCACTGAATTTGTATCTCAATCGTTAACTGAATCAGTCCGTCCTGAACTCGGTAATGCAGGCATTATTGTGTCTGGTGGCCGTGGCATGGGTAACGGTGAGAACTTTGCTTTATTAGAGCAATTGGCAGATAAACTAGGCGCGGCTGTTGGCGCATCTCGTGCGGCTGTGGATGCTGGTTTTGTGCCAAACGATTTACAAGTGGGTCAAACGGGTAAGATTGTCGCACCTGACTTGTATATTGCGGTAGGTATTTCTGGTGCGATTCAACATCTTGCCGGTATGAAAGATTCAAAAGTGATTGTAGCGATTAATAAAGATCCAGAAGCACCTATTTTTCAAGTGGCTGATTATGGACTGGTTGCCGATTTATTTGAAGCGGTACCAGCACTGAATAATCTCGTATAATCGGGCTTAAATTAGAGAGATGCGAGTTGATCTAGTCAGCAATGGCTACTGATGTAGAAGTGTTATTGAGCGTCTTGTCGATTGATTCTAAAAGGTTTCTACTCATAAGGTAGAAACCTTTTTATTGGATTACTTTTGGATTATTACTGGATCTATCCTGATCTTGAAAAGAGGTTTCTGTCCAAATGTCGACGCTTGTATGCCGTTGCTATTTCTGTGCCCGTTACGCTAGCGTGTGTTTTATGTAAAAACGTTACATTAATGCTAAGAGGTTGTAGTTTAAATTGGTGTTATTGTTATTTGCACTTCCGTTAAGTGTTTTTTTACTGGCATTGCATATGCTACTTATGGTTGTATGTTCGCGCTGTTTGTAATGAGCTTTAAGTGCAAACAACAAAAGTAGAGGTGCGTTGCATAAAAGTCATGTTGAATTGGGTGATGCCAATAATTCAACATAAAAGGATGCAATGCCGAAGCAAATGGGTCTATCAAGCGCATTTGTTGGGGCAGTTCTTGAAAGGGACTGCACTGTCATGGTGTTTTTTATCGATAAGATAAAAATAATGATATTCATATTAAATGGGTATTGCTGTGGAGTGCTACTAGTAAGTTGTGCATATGCTTTCTGTGTATGCTTAGTCTTATTTCTAGTGTTGCTTCATTCGTATCCAGCGAAGACATAAATTAACTATTATGATGACAAGTTATGCCGATTCGGCTCTTTCTGTATTGCCTCCTCTTGTGGCAATTACGTTAGCCATTTTAACCCGTAAAGTTTTATTATCCTTAGGTTTAGGTATTATTTTTGGTGCCTTATTACTCACTCAGTTTTCGCTGGTTGGAACGGGTGAGTATATCGTGCAAACCGCTAGCCAGCTTGTCTGGAAAGACGGTGAGCTGAGTTCATGGAATGTTTATATTCTAGGGTTTTTAATTGTACTTGGGATGATCACTGCGCTGATCACCGTGAGTGGATCGGCTCGAGCGTTTGCCGATTGGGCCAAACTGCGCATTCGTAATAAGCGTGATGCAAAGTTAATGACCATTTTTCTCGGTTGTGTAGTCTTTATTGATGATTACTTCAACAGTTTAGTTGTGGGTTCTATTTCTCGACCTATTACAGACCGATATCATATTTCACGCGCTAAACTCGCCTATATTCTTGACTCTACAGCAGCTCCTATTTGCGTTATTTCTCCTGTATCGAGCTGGGGTGCATATATTATTGCGCTCATTGGCGGTATTTTAACGGCACATGGTTTTGCTGATTCTGGTCATCTAAGTGTGTTCATTCAAATGATCCCAATGAACTTTTATGCGTTGTTCTCGTTACTGTTATTAGTGTGTGTGGCGATTTTTGGCTTAGATGTGGGTCCAATGCGCCAGCATGAATTGAATGCACTTCGAGGTAACTTATTTGATGAATCAAAAGGCAAGCCACCTGGCGCCGTGACCGATTTACCGGAAGCTGACACCGGTAAAGTGATTGGGTTGTTTTTACCTATCGCCATATTAGTGTTTGCGACCGTTTACTTTATGGTTTCCAGTGGCGCTGAGGCATTAGTAGCCAAAGACCAAGTGTTTAGTGTGTTAGGCGCATTCGAAAATACAGACGTCAGTTTTTCTCTATTTTTTGGATCTTTAGTGGGATTGATTGTCACCGTATTGTTAGCGTTCCAGCAGAAAGTTGAGCTGTCTATGCTGTTCAAAGGAATGTCTGTTGGTGCACGTTCAATGCTACCTGCAATTTACATTTTATTATTTGCTTGGACTATTTCCAGCGTAATTGGTCAGCTTGAAACCGGTAAGTACATGGCCAGTTTGGCTACTGACAACATTCCATTTGCTTTGTTACCAGCAATGTTATTTTTATTAGCTGGTATTACCGCATTTTCAACCGGAACGAGTTGGGGCACCTTTGGCATTATGCTACCGATAGCGGCCGATATGGCGATGGGCAGTGATAGCACTATGATGTTACCTATGCTGGCAGCGGTGCTTTCTGGTGCTGTATTTGGTGATCATTGTTCGCCTATTTCAGACACCACGATTTTGTCATCAACCGGAGCCAGTTGCCATCATATTGACCATGTTGTGACTCAGTTGCCTTATGCACTTATTGCGGCCTTGGTTAGTTTAGTGGGTTATATCGTACTTGGTTTTACCGGTTCATTAATGGCCGGGCTTGTTTGTTGCTCGATATTATTTGTGATCAGTATTGTGATCCTGCGCTTTTGGGCTAGAAAATGCGCGATATGAATAAGGTTGCTTTTTGTAAATGATGGTCTTGTTCAGCTGAATGGCCTCACTTTGTGTCACATCGAAAAAATGGCGTATGGGTAACGAATACGCCATTTTTGTTTTTCATTACGATGCTAGAAAAGGTAATATGGACGATATTATCTGGCTAAACATTAGGACGCTTAACTTTGGCGCAACTGTATTTTTATTATTCGGCGATGAATGCCGGTAAATCAACGTCATTACTGCAGTCTTCTTATAATTATCGTGAGCGCGGTATGCACACGTTAGTGATGACGGCATCAATAGATAATCGTTATGGTGTTGGTAAAGTGGCATCGCGTATTGGTATTGAAACTGAGGCACAGGTGTTCGGTAGCACCGATAATTTAACTGAGTTAATTTCGACTTCGAATCATGAGCAAAAAATTCACTGTGTATTGATTGATGAATGTCAGTTTTTAAGTAAAGCCCAAGTCAGGCAGATAACACATGTTGTAGATAACCTCGATATCCCGGTGTTATGTTATGGCTTGCGCAATGATTTTCAAGGTGAATTGTTTACGGGTAGTCATTACTTATTAGCGTGGGCAGACAAGCTAGTCGAACTGAAAACCATTTGTCATTGTGGCCGTAAAGCCAACATGGTGGTTCGCCTTGATCATGAAGGTAATCCAATGCGCGAAGGTGAGCAAGTTGAGATTGGCGGTAATGAAAGTTACGAGTCGGTTTGCCGTAAACATTTTCGCGAATTTTTGTGGGATTAACACTTAATTACTGCGACAGAATAAAATAAAAACCGCTTCAATGGATATTGAAGCGGTTTTTTTTAGGATTTTTTACGGTTGTTTTGACAGCATCATACCGTGATTAAAAGTCGGCTTCTGCGAAATCGACAATATCGGCGCTACTAGACTCAATTTGTTTGCGTAGGCTGCGAGTTTGGCTGCCCCAGTAGCTCATGAAGAATTTTGCCGTATTAAGCTTAGCTTGATAAAACTCGGCTTCTTCAGTGCCAGCCTCTAATGCGGCCAATGATGTTGCCGCCACACGGGTCCACATCCAAGCGAGTGCGGTAATTCCAAAGAGTTGCATATACGGCATTGATGCTGCGCCAATAAGGTCTGGGTTTTTGCTGGCTGATTGCACTATAAAGCCAGTGGCTTTTTCAAGATCGCCCGCCGCATCCATTAACCCTGCAATATAAGGCTTCATGGCTTCGTTGCTAGCGTTTTCTTGAATTAACTGTTTCACCATGCCCGACCATACCGTTAATGCTGCGCCTTTGTCGCTCAGTAATTTTCGGCCAACTAAATCGAGAGCCTGTACGCCATTTGTGCCTTCGTAAATCATCGCGATACGAATATCACGCACATACTGCTCCATACCCCATTCATTAATATACCCATGCCCGCCATAAACCTGCTGGGCATCAACACAAGCTTTAAAGCCTTGGTCGGTGACAAAGCCTTTAACAATAGGCGTAAACAAGGCGGCAAGTGCATTAGCTTGTTTAGCTTTTTCAGGGTCTGCATGACGTTCTACTTGGTCAAGCCATAACGCCTGTTGGCCCATTAGCGCACGTGTACCTTCATTGAAAGACTTTTGTGATAACAACATACGTCGAATGTCACCATGCACTAACAAAGAGTCTGCGGCTTTCTCAGGTTGTTTAACACCACTTAAGGCGCGGCCTTGAATACGATCTTTGGCATAGACCAATGCATTTTGGTAAGCAATATCGGATACGCCTAAACCTTGAATACCGACACCTAAACGCGCTTGGTTCATCATGGTGAACATGGCTTTTAAGCCTTGATGCGCTGCGCCAACTAATTCGCCTATTGCGCCGTCAAAATGCATTACACAAGTCGAGTTGCCGTGAATTCCCATTTTATGTTCAAGGCCTGTCGCACTCAGAGTGTTTGCTTCGCCTAGGCTGCCATCGGCATTGACTAAAAACTTAGGCACTGCGAATAACGAAATCCCTTTAACGCCTTCTGGCGCATCAGGCAGGCGAGCTAATACTAAGTGAATAATATTTTCGGCTAGATCATGATCACCAGATGATATAAAAATTTTCTCACCACTAATGGCAAAAAGCTCATCACCGGCTGGGACAGCCTTGGTGCGAAGTAACGCTAAATCGGTACCAGCATGGGACTCGGTTAAGTTCATGGTGCCGGTCCACTCGCCACTGACTAGCTTGGCTAAGTACTTTTGCTTTAATGCATCACTGCCGTGCACATGAATAGCCGAATAAGCACCATGGGTTAACCCTGGATACATAGCAAAAGCCATGTTAGTAGCCGTTTTCATTTCGGTAGCAAATGTGCCAATAACTTCTGGCAGACCTTGGCCGCCAAACTCAGGATCGCAAGTTAATGTGGCCCAACCATCTTCTACATATTGCTTATAAGCTTGCTTAAAACCAGAAGGGGTAATGACCTTGCCATCGACCAGTTTACAACCTTCCAAGTCACCACTAGCATTGAGAGGCAACATGATGTCGGTAGTGAAGTCGGCGACACCTTGTAAAATTGCATCAGTGAGATCTGCATCTAATTCATCAAAGCCGCGTAAATCAGTTTGTTGATAAACATTAAGCAGTTCAGACAGAATGAATTGATAATCACGAAGAGGAGCTTGGTAAATTGGCATAAGGTCGTTCCTTGGTTATGTTATATTTAAGTTTGGTCTCGGTAACAAGTCGTAACCATTGCTACTGGTCGAATCAGATTATGTATGCTTATCTAACATACGCAAATTCGAGTAAAAACTCAGTTTTTTACATCAGGGTAAACTTATCTTTTTGGCGACACTGTAACGATTTATTTACTCTTTAATCTATCTGTTGCTTACCGCTATATTAATACCTTACTTGGGCTTGAAAAGATCAGTACTAATGAAAGCGTTTTTATACACAGCAAGCGAACACAAAATGGGTTTTGTCTGGTCGGTATAATCTCAACTTGGCATAACAGATGAGATAAAATAAGCTATCAAAATAATGTTGAAGCTTAAGAGCCTAAAAATATAAGTATTTGAAGCGGCTGAAATCTCACTGGCTAGTAGGAGTTAAGACGTTGCAAGATTTAATCAAGGATCCACAAGCATGTTATTAAATTCGTGGGATACTTCGGGATCTAAGCCAATTTTATTATGTTCTATCAAGTAACTTATCTTACTGGGTCTACATAGCATCCAGCAGCAAAAGAACCAGAATCACAAGAACTAAGAGTAACAATAGAGTGGTCGCAATTGACCAACGCTGCAAAAAGTATTCACCGGTGTCGAACGCGTTTTGCCAGCCTCGCTTTTGCCAGAATCCCTTCCATCTGGCAAACCATGAAGCACGCAGTTCTGGCAAAGTCTCGTTTCCCATCCACCTTCCCCAACGAATGAAGGCATCAAACCAGCGCTCTATAGTCAATTCTGTGAGGTTCTCATTGCTCGATGCGGATGTTTCCCCTCTATCCTTGAACCATTCTAACCTAGCTGTCATCAATGCCAGCCCCCATCCTAGAGAGGCAACGATGACATGGGCCGAGCCTCCATATTGGTTCCATAGGGCAGGTTCTATCAACCCCATCCCCAAGCCTATAACAACGCCTCCCGTCGAAATGAAGAAAACACAGATAAGTCGCTGTTTCCATTGAACCCACAAAACCGACAGCATGGCATAAAGGATTGTCGCAAAGCCGATAGCTATCAGCACGGCCCCAGCCATGGGTGCGGCAAGTTCACCCAACGGCAACCAACGCAGGCCACAAAGCAAGCCAGTGGCGACGGGGCCGAGCCACAATAGCAGCGCCATCGCCGGCCGAACCGAGTAATAAGACAGAGATAGCCATCGATGTAATGGCCACACTCCTACCTTGAGGGCGATGCCGACAATGACCATCGATAGATAAAAAGAGGATGACTTTGATAGCGTCATTGCTTTGGCTAAGGTGGCGAAGTCCAGATATTGTGTTGTTGCTGTGGCCATCATCATGGCCTCGAATAGCAGGATGTCTGCCAGGATCAGTAGCACCAAATATATCCGCCCAGCGCGGCGCGTAGCTTCATCACCATGAGCAAGCAAGAGGCCAATACACGAGTAGCTCATCAGAGTCGTAAAGCTGAAGAAGACCATCATATCCGTCGCCAGCACTGCGCCAATCTGCCCCACCATAAATAATAGCAATAAACTAGTCTGTGGATTATAGATATTACGTTTGGCTGGCGTAGGAAAAAAGGCTGCTCCAACGCCCCACACCACCACCGACATAGCCAGCCACCAGCGGGATAGCGCGTCGACACCCAAGCCAGCGCCCTGCCAAAACCAGGGCAGTTCAATAGCCAAATCCACAGGGATAAACACGAGCATAACAGCTGGCAACAGCGCCATATGTATCGGCCTAGGTAGGTGAGTGTGCAGTGCAGGGAACGCCAACAGCAGCGGCAAGCCTAGTGCTGATAAAAGTAGGAATACACTCACTATGGCGTTCATTAGGCAAATCCTCGACTTACAATTAATCGAGTCCATTCCAATAGGTTAAACGGTGCAGACGCCAGAAGCCCCAAAGCCAATGTCAACAGCGCGGTAACCACGGGGGGGAGAAGTAATGTCCAAGCGGTCTCTTTATTTCCAAAAGATCGTTCGGCCGGCCAGTTATCGGGAGGGGTCTTGAACCAAGCGGTATACAATATGGGTAAAAAGTAGGCTGCGTTGAGGACACTACTTACCGCCAGAACATATATCACCCAGCCTTGCCCAGCGTCCAATGCCCCCAGCCCTAGATACCATTTGCTAAAAAAACCTGCGAGCGGCGGCGCACCTATCATACCGAAGGCGCCAATGGTGAATGCCGCCATGGTCCAAGGCATCCGACGTCCAACCCCGTTCATCTCGCTGATTTTATGAATTCCTAGGGTCTCGGCGAGGTTACCTGCGCACATAAAAAGGGTGATTTTTTGCACCCCCTGATGCACTAGATGGATCAGACCTCCCAGCGTCGCGATAGGACTGGCAAGCGCTATGCCTAGCACAATATAGGACACTTGGCTGACGGTAGAAAATGCGAGTCGACGTTTAAGTTCGTCCTGAAATAAGGCACGCAGCGAGCCATAAATTATGGTCGCAGCAGCCAGTGTCGCTAGGGGCAAGGTTAGCCCCAAACTGTTAGCGAACTCAATGCCATATACTTCATAAACCACCCGTATTATGCCAAATGCGCCCGCCTTTACCACAGCAACGGCATGCAGCAGCGCACTTACGGGCGCAGGGGCAACCATGGCCTGAGGTAGCCAGCCATGCAAGGGGATCAAAGCCGCTTTTACACCCAAGCCGGCAATCAACAAGCCGAAGATTATCATCAGCGTTGGGTGCAAAGAGGCATCAAGACCAGACAGGAATCCGCGATCGGTAAACTCCAGGGTGCCAGCAAGCGTATAGAGCCACACAGATGACAGCAGCAGCAATGCCCCCCCAATGATAGTATAAATTAGGTAATTTCTGCCGGCCTGGCGTGCTATGTCAGTTCCGCGGTGGACAATCAGCGGGTAAGTACACAGGGTCAGTAGTTCATAAAACAACAGGAAGGTAATCAAATTCCCCGCAAGGGCAACACCTGTAGTGGCAGTGACACACAGACTGAAGAAGCCAAAAAAGCGGCTGCGATGAGGTGACTCCTCCAGATATCCAATTGCATAAACGGTAGTGACCAGCCACAGTCCGGAAGAAAGTGTCACGAAAAGCATCGCCAATGGACCGGAACGCAGAACCAAATCGAGTCCTGGCAAGAGGGCTAGGCGAGCCTCAAAATGATAGCCATGTAACATGCCCCAAAACATTCCCCCGACCAGCACAATCTTAAATAGCGCACCTGCCAGATTAAGCATTGTGCGGGTGACGACACGATCCTCGGGTAAACAGAATATTATCAGTCCCGGCAAGAAAGAGCTGGCAAGGATCAACAAGGGCAGAGCCGTATTCCAATTCATCCACTATATCCTGTGCCAATAGGGGAACCCATTTCTAACATTGCCAACGGCCAGTAAGTGAATATGCCCAAGAGCACTGCTATTAAAGCCAACCCCAAAGCGCTCCACTCCATCGTGGCCGGCAGCTTTCCAGCTTGGTTTGTAGGCTCGTCATGGGTGAAAACATGGCCAATGACTTTGAACACATAGCCAGCGGCCAGAAATCCACCAAGGAGCAGAATAATTCCCCACCACCACTGTCCGGATTCTATTGATGCCTGCAGTAATAACCACTTGCCAATGAATCCCCCGCTGGGCGGTAGCCCCATAATACTGATACCTGCTAGGGCGAATGCCGTCAATGTCAACGGCAAGCGTTGGGTTATAGGTCCGAGTTCCGCTATGCGGTCATGCCCCCCCAAAAACTGAATATTACCCGCAGCCATGAACATCGCCGCCTTAGCCATGGCATGGGAAAACAACATATATAGCGCCCCCTTCCAGGCAAGGCTAGTCCCCAGCGGAAAAGCCAGAAACAGATAGCCCAGCTGCGATACTGTCGAGTAGGCAATAAGTAATTTTAACCGTGTCTGGCGTAGCGCTTGGATTCCGCCCCAAAGGACGGCCGCTGCCCCAAGCAGTCCCAGCAAATTAGCGAATGAACCACCCTGAGTTTGGAAGAACTCCAGCCACATGCGTAGCAGAATATAGAAGGAAGCTTTCACTACCAATGCGGACATGAGCGCACTCACGGGGGCTGGGGCTGAGGCATGGGCTGGCGGCAACCAAAAATGCATTGGGAAAAGAGCTGTTTTGAGCAGTAGGCCGGTACTTATCAATCCCACCGCCGTCCACACCGCAGGCGACGGTTCTACTCGTTGTGCTAATATTGCAATGTCCAGACTACCAACACTGTGATAGATGAGGGCAACGCCCAACAGATAGAACAAGGAGCCCAGTAGGCTGACCAATAGATAACGCATGGCTGAGATCAGGGCGTTGGCGCTACCGGCTAACGCCACAAGAGCCACCGCCGTTAATCCCAGTAATTCCAGTGTGACATAGAGATTGAAGATATCAGCTGACAGAAATAGTGCATTGAGCGCCCCGCACAGGAGTAACCACAACGGCCAAAAATGGTTCGCTTTATCGCGACTGAAATAACTGCTGGAATAGATGCTGATACCTAGACCTACCAGCGCCGCCATCAGTAGCATTAGCAGACTCAGACCATCTGCGTAAAGATCGATGCCCAATGGCGCCCCCCAGCCACCTATGGGGTAGCGCAGCGATCCTAACGCTTTGAGTTGCCAGCCGAGCCCAGTCACACATGTCAAAACAACCAACGAAGTCAGCAGACTCAGTGATTTAGCTTTAGCCGGAAACAGGAAGCAAAGCATACTCCCTATTAAGGGGAATATGATCGGCATCACAATCCACGGAACTTGCTCCAATATTAACGCCATGCAGCGGTCTCGTCCTTTTTAGTGTTCAGAGCCTGTCCTTAAATTACTGCAGAACTCTTTTACGAACCCCGACAGCTCAACAAGCCGGGGCCTGCCAGTTCCAAATATGGCCATATACCATCGAGTGGATCGCAGGCCTGAAGCATAAAAATTCGACTAATTTGTCTGGTAGTCCTTTCTTGCTGTACTGCAATCTTTGGTTGTGAAGTCTGCATGGCACTCAATCATTGAGACAATATGACATGGCCCATATTTTCTCGGTCCCAGACACCGAGATATCATTCACAATCTCTGTCCACGAGTTCGATTTTTCCGATTGCCTTTTTTATCCTTAGCATCAAAATGAGTGCCAGTGCAGTCGCTGACACGGCAACCACGATACCGGTAATCACCATGGCATGAGGCACAGGATCTGGTTGGACATCATTATTACGTGAAGCCAATGATACCAAAACCAGAAACACCCCGGTGCACATCACATTGATAGCCAGTATTTTGCGCAGCAAATTAGCATAAACGATTAAAGCGTGCAGGCCCAAAACGAGCAAACCCAATCCAAGTAGTGAATAGAGGTAAATATGGCTCACTTGTCTTCCCCCTTCGGCCGCCCACCGAGGAACAGTGCCGCCAGTGTTGCACCGATGGAAAGGGTAGCCGCCGATTCGATCATCAACATCAGTTCACTGGCCAAAGCTGGTGGATATCGTAAGAATTCGTCTCCGATCAGCAACGCCCCCGTACCGGCCATGATAAACATACCCAGACCCAAGACTAAAAGTACTCTCAACGGAAGCCCTGAGTAACGGTTGTCTATCCTCCATCCGCAAAGCCGTAGCAGTACACCAGCCGCTCCCAGAAGAGCACCTGCTTGAAAGGCTCCCCCCGGCGCATCGGCGCCAGTCCACAGCAGGTACCCGGCGACCAAAATAAACACTGGAACCAGCTGACGTGACATGATGTCCAGAATCAGGTCCGGGTCTGATCCGCGATAAGCCGGCATATCGCCCAAAGACCACACGCCAAGCAGAGCTGCCAGCAATACTGCCATTTCCAGCAAAGTATCGTAACCACGAAAATTCAGAAGCACCGCACTCACAGGATTGTGCGCGCCACTGATCGTGATGCTGTCGGCCAGCATTGTTGGCAGATCTTGCGCAGGTTCAGGTATAGACAATACGGCATAACTGAGAACAACACCGAGCGCCAGCAATAACGGCAACAACAACCAAGGCTTGGTATCCATATTATCTCTCCTAGTTTTGCGCTGCCGCCAGACTTTGACTGGATTGCAGTTTATAAAAGGAAACAACACTGAAGTCACTGACAAGGGGAAGGGGAGTCATAATGCCGCCAGTGTCTATCAGTGAAATGTTATTCATATCAGGTTCGAACTGATTCGGGTTATCCAGTATCTTTTTACTCCCCATTTGTTTCTCCCTCAATCGAATTATGTGGAATAATTTTCTGACCTTCCTCACCATCAGACACATCGACGCAGGGATCCTTAAGCCGCGCAAACGCCGCCAGCAACAGGGCGCCAGTCAGGCCAGCACCAATAGCCGCCTCAGCCAAGGCAAGATCAGGAGCATTAAGCCTTACCCAAGCTAAAGCCATTAACAATCCAAAATTGATAAACAGCACAATCGACTTGAACATATCCGGGCTGGCGAGTGCCTGCCAGGCTAGGTAAAACAAGCTCATTCCCAACAGGCTATCAAAGCCCCAGTAAAGCAGGTTTAACGTTTCCAAGGCTTGATACCTCGCTGCAATGCACGTCTTGCAATCAAATGGGACGTGGTTGCGCTAGCGAGCATAACGAACGCCCAGATAAGCAGCAGTTTCCCAACGATGAACCAGCTTTGTGCCTGAACAGCCAATCCTGCGACCACCAGACCCAGACCCACGTTGTCGGCTTTGGTCAAGGCATGCAAGCGAGTGTATACATCTGGAAACCGCAATAAACCCAGAGTGCCTGCTAGGAAGAAGACGCCCCCAGTGAAGAGCAGTATGCTGGAGAGGACATTAATGGGTGTCATGCTTTGTCTCCCTATCGCCCCAGACTCGCCGGACAAAGGTTACCGCGGTTACCGCCGCAAGTAAGGCTAATACCAACGCCACATCATTAAGGGCTGGTTTATCCGTCGCCTGAGCTAGTAATAACATTACAGCCACTGATGTGGTGCCGAACAACTGAGCCGTCAACATGCGATCCGCTTCAGTGGGGCCGCGCAACACTCGCCACATTCCAACAATGAGATTCAGCAAGAGGAACAAAGCCAGTGAGATATATAGAGTTTGCATAGGGATTTAATCGTCCAATATAACCGAGGTTTTAAGGCCCAGAGGTTTGACCGCGAGTAGGAAGCAATCTTTTTGATTCAGGATTGATTTTGCAGTATTTCCCATAACAACAAGATCGGCATCGATACGCCTAGCCAGCACAGGTATTTGTTTACGAACCGCTCCCTTTACAAGATGGGTTTTGGGGTTAAGATAGTTCAAAGTATTCTGCACCATATTGACGCTTACCTCGCACACTAGATTATCCAGAATAGCCTCGTGTTGTGGCCAACTTGCTTGACACAGGCGTTAATTTCTCTTTCCTACAACGCTTTAATTGCCATAACGTATGGATACATTTCAAAATATAGTTAATGCATGCACGATATGCCACTCGGCAGCATCGGCCAGAGCCAGAATACTGACAATTTAGTTTATGCCGAAATTCCCTCTCCGGTTGTAGATAAGTGTCATCGACTAGGATGACTCTGTGAGTCTTTAATACGACTTGATTAACCAAACTGTACATAGGCACTTGGGCAAAATATGCATATAGTCACTGTCAAACAACCGTGCTAACAAATTTTGATATTCAGGTACTACTATCACTATATCGTGGCCGTTTTGCACAATATCACGTATGACTTTCAAGAAAGGAATACCAACGAACACCTTAGTTTCGATCTTAATCCGTTTAGCTAATTGATCGACGAATGCTTCTAGTCGTTGTTTGTGTATACTAACCATTGCGGCTGCAAATCGGCTAAGCCTTTGCCACCATCAGACATCCCAACTCTTCACATTAATGTATGGCGCCTCGTTAACTACCGTTAAGCAGGCCTGATTATTCTCGGCCAAAGTGACGCTACTCTCCAGCTCTTGTGCGCAAATGTCATTGGTTCCAACTGGAAACGTCTGTCTTTAAATATCTTGATTGCATTTATCTTCTTTAGCATCTTGCAAAGAGATCTTGAACATTTTGGCTACTATTTTTTCTAACGTCATTAGTTCCGACAACACATTTTTTCGTGTATCAAGCACATGAACTTTTAAATGGTTTTTTCCCAAATTGACACTTAATGTACCAGGTAACAGACTGACCGTATTAACCATGAATACACGGGATATTCCCGGTGGCAGACGTAAGGGGAAATCAATTAGGCCCGGGGCTATGGGTATTTTGGGATTTAATGCGCACCACGCGACATCGGCACCACCACGAAGGGAGTTCCAAATAAAAAAAGGTACGAAGCGTGCAGAGTGAATCACCGAGCAGGAAAAAGGAGACACCAGTACCATACTTATCAACGTAGCAACGAGCACTACCGGAGCGCCAACCAACCATGAGTTGACTGACCCCTCAGTGAGCATCACCCACATAAAGGCAAAAGCAACCACGCGAAACCATGCTATTGGAAAATAAATATTCATCAAATCGTTAAACCAGCTTTTACTTGATAATCTACTCATCCCTCATCCCTCATCCCTCATCCCTCATCCCTCATCCCTTATCTCCTAGAACCATTTCGTCGTATAATGTAATACACCCATATACGGCATCATTACTAGGGGCAACTCCTATTTCTCCTAACCAGCGACAGCAGCCAATCTATAATCTGCTAATTCACTAAATATGCTTTGGAAAATGCTCGTTTATTCGTTTTATCGTGCTCCACCAAAGTGTAGGAGTGGTCCCGTCTAGTTAGTCGTATTTCTGAATGATTACCGTTGGACTCCACCAGAAAAGAACGCTGCCGGTTCTATTTACATCATTAAATGACAAGAAGGCTTTTTTAATTTAGTTACTTCTCGTTATTGATAGAAGCACTATTTGCCTACACTTATGTAAAGGAACCTAGCGCACTGCAGAGCGTTTCTGCTCAGCTGGATCAATTTTCTTACAACTCCGAGTGACGAATATTATCGTATTTAATGGCTTATTTCATCATCGCAAACTCCGTTACTTCAATGTAATACACGCTAAAAAGATATTATATTCAGAGTGTTAGTCATCCAATAAGCACATTTTTTACGATTCCACCATTTGAGGTCATCACAGTGTATTAAAGGGAAACTCCAAAGGTAGTGGTCAACAATTATTGGCCAAGGTTTTAGGAGCATTCCAATATAACCATGTAGATTAATTTGGCATCAGCCCGCAATCATATTGAGGAGCTTGGTTTCACTGTAATGTTGACCTTTCATCTGCTTCCTAAAAATGGGTACAACCACACGTCGGTATCCTTTCTTATTTTAGACTTCAAAAAAAGCGTTCCATTGGAGTATTAATCTTGCTGTGATTTATCCGACTACGATTGGCCCCTCTGTCGGTTACTAAGTTCATCCAAAACTCTACCAGCAACCAGAATGAGTGACATAACAAAGTTGTCTATTGCCATATCTCTCCCCTAAGTTGGTTAATATATAATTGATTCATATTGCTTTAAAAAAGTTGATTTCGATCAACTTTTGTACCGATACTTAAGCACAAACTTACGCTATTGGCTAATCTGAAAATAGTGACTTGTTCACGTTTTGCTCAGTTTTTTAACCTCATTTTTGCTGGTGGAATATTAGAGTGATAATTTATTGGCTACTCTAAAGATAGTTACTTGCTCACGTTTTGCTCAGTTTTTTAACCTCATTTTTGCTAGTGGAATATTAGCGTGATAATTAGTTGGGGAAGCCTGCTAGTCAGCTTTATTAAGCTTACCGATAGATGCTTGTTTAATGACGTGAATTGAGTTTTTTTCAAGCGTTTTACACAGTAAAAATTAGCTTGTATAAGGAGATTTAAATGGACAAAGTGTTTATTATTGCTCAAATGGAACAGGCACATACCGACGCGGTCGCCAGCGGATTGCAACTGGCTAAGCAACTGAACAAAACGGCGGAAGTCTTTGCTTATACTTATGCCTATTTCAGCGGTGCTGAAAGCTATAATCCTCGTTTAGTCAGCGTTGCTCAAAAGCAGTTAATGGATCAACGCCAAACCGACTTAAAGCAGCACTTAGCGGCGCTCAATGATGAGGATGTTCCGGTACACATGGTGTGGAGCAAATATTTATTTGAACATGCTTGTCATCATTCGATCCGTCATGGATTCGACCTTATGGTAAAGGCGGTGCATCATGCCGATCATTACTTACCTACAGATTGGCAATTAATACGCCATACTCGGATCCCGTTGTTATTGTTAACGGATAATCCGCTCCATAAAAGCAATACTATTCTGATGGCTGTCGATCTCGCTACCCATGATCCCATTAAACAACAGCTCAATAGCGTTGTGGCGGCTTATGGTAAGCAACTTGCCAAGGCTACGGGGGCTCAATTGCATTTAGCCTATATTCTTAGAGTGCCCAAAGTATTGCGCGATATGGATTTACTTGATTGTGATGCCCTGGTGAAAAAGGCCTATAAAGACCATCAAAAACAGATAGCTAAATTTAATATGGATCCTGGATCCGTGCATATCATTGCTGGTGAACCAGAGCTGTGTTTATATGAGTTAGCCTGTAGACTGAAGAGTCAATACTTTGTGATTGGTGCGCGGCAACGACAGGGGGTTTTAGGACATATTATAGGCAATACTGCCGAATCAGTTTTGGGCCGCATGCGCACAAATGTATTGATTATTCCTGCGGATGATCAATTGCTTGCACCTTTAACCTAGTCGCTTAGTGTACACATTTACCGCCATACCCGCCGTCAGATCTGATCTCTGTTACTGAGCGGTTCATTTTCTATAATAAACAAAGCCCGCATCATTGAGTATATCAAGAGTCGCGGGCTTTGTTGATATTGACCGTTTTCGCTTAATTAAAACGTCATTTCAGGTACGTGTACTGGGACGATTAACTTACCAGCGGTTTTGGCCACAATTTCTTCAACGGTAACGCCGGGCGCGCGCTCAAGTAAATGGAACGCACCTTCTTTAATTTCCATAAAAGCTAAATCGGTCATCACCCGTTTAATACAGCCGTAACCGGTTAGCGGTAACTCGCATTTTGACAATAGTTTAGAGTTGCCGTATTTGTCTGCGTGCATCATGGTGACAATAATATTGTCAGCACCGGCGACTAAATCCATCGCGCCGCCCATACCTTTAATCAGTTTTCCGGGGATCATCCATGAGGCAATTGAGCCGTTAATATCCACTTCAAATGCACCCAATACGGTGAGGTCGACATGGCCGCCACGGATCATGGCGAAGCTTTCTGCTGATGAAAAAAATGAAGCCCCTGCTACCGCTGTCACCGTTTGCTTACCAGCGTTGATAAGGTCTGCATCTATATTGTCTTCAGTAGGAAACTCGCCCATCCCCAACAAACCATTTTCTGACTGCAACATCACTTGTATGCCATCAGGAATGTAGTTAGCTACAAGGGTAGGGATGCCAATGCCTAGGTTAACGTAAAAGCCATCTTGTAATTCTTTTGCTACGCGCTGGGCGAGTTGTTCTCTGGTCAATGCCATGGTGTTATCTCCCTTATTTTGCCGCAGCGGTTGCTGTTTTGACTGTGCGTTGCTCGATACGTTTTTCAAAGCTGGCTTTGATCACGCGATCGACATAAATACCCGGTGTATGAATGTGGTCTGGATCGAGCTCGCCAGGTTGAACAATTTCTTCTGCTTCAACCACGGTAATTTTACCCGCGGTGGCCATCATCGGATTGAAGTTAGCGGCGGTTTTGCGAAACACCAAGTTACCCATAGTATCGGCTTTCCACGCTCGCACTAAGGCAAAATCAGCGCTAAGTGATTCTTCTAATACGTAGTGACGACCTTTGATTTCACGGGTTTCTTTACCATCAGCAATGGGCGTGCCGTAACCTGTGGCGGTAAAAAATGCAGGTATGCCAGCGCCGCCAGCACGAATTTTTTCAGCTAGAGTGCCTTGCGGGGTTAATATAACGTTGAGCTCACCCGATAACATTTGTTGTTCGAAAGTGGCGTTTTCACCCACGTAAGAAGCGATCATGGTCGAAATTTGGTGTTGTTTCAGTAATAGCCCTAAACCAAAGTCATCGACACCGGCATTGTTTGATATTGCCGTTAAGCCTTTAACGCCCAATTTAACCATGTGGTTAATTAACCCTTCTGGGATGCCACACAAACCAAAGCCGCCGACCATAATGGTCATGTCATCTTTTAATCCTGCTAGTGCTTCTTCATAGCTGTGGACGACTTTATTGAATCCTGTCATCTTGTTGTCCTTATGGTTATATTTATATCAACTGCCAGCGTTATGTCGTGCCAACTATTTTGAGTATATGTGATTATGCTCTGATTGCATTTGCTACTTTGGACCCATTAGTGCGCCCCAATGCGCGACTAATAGTGTCGCCAGCTAGTGCAAGTTTTGTTAAGTCTATGCCCGTTTCTATGCCCATGCCATGGAGCATGTAAACAAGATCTTCTGTGGCTAAATTACCCGATGCACCTTTGGCGTAAGGGCAGCCTCCAAGGCCGGCTACCGAAGCGTCAAACACGCTGACACCTGTTTCAAGGCAGGCGAGTATATTGGCAAGTGCCTGACCGTAAGTGTCATGAAAATGCAGGGCTAATTTATCCACGGGTACCACATTAGCAACGGCTTCGACCATTTTACGGGCTTGGTTTGGTGTGCCAACGCCAATGGTGTCGCCAAGGGATATTTCGTAGCAACCCATCTTATAAAGGATTTCAGATACTCTAGCGACTTCACTGACGTTAATATGACCTTCGTATGGGCAACCGAGTACACAAGACACATAACCGCGCACGGCAATATTGTGCTTTTTGGCAGTTTCTATCAGCGGAATAAAGCGCTCTATTGACTCATCAATGGAGCAATTAATATTTTTTTGGCTAAAGGTTTCTGATGCGGCACCAAAAATGGCCACTTCATCAGCGCCAGCAGCGAGTGCCAGTTCAAAGCCTTTTAAGTTAGGCGTTAATGCACTGTAAACCACGCCAAGGCGGCGATTAATTTGACGTTTAAGTTGCTGAAATACCGCATCGGAGTCGGCCATTTGTGGCACCCACTTAGGTGACACAAAGCTGCCAGCTTCAATACGCTTAATACCCGCATCGGCAAGTTGCTCAATCAGTGTCAGCTTGTCTGCCGTTGTTACCGGCGCTTCATTTTGCAAACCATCACGGGCGCCGACTTCAAAAACGCTCACTTTAGTGGGCAGCATTTATGCTTCCTCGACGCTGGTTTCAGTCACTAATGGCTCAACATTTAACAGTTGGGCACCATCGCTGACAAGCTCGCCGCTTTGGAAGTAAAATTCACTGACTATGCCATCAAACGGCGCTTCAATGGTGTATTCCATTTTCATCGCTTCCATTACGAGCAAACCTTGGCCTGCTTTGACTTCATCGCCCACTTCCACTAAATGGGTCACCACGGTGCCATTCATTGGCGCTTTAAGTTTATCTGCATGGTTAACCACGTCCTCGGCCACTTGTGCCAAGATGGCTTTAAAGTGGTAACTGCCTGACGGTAAGAACAGGGTGAAGTCATCACCTTGATGGCTTACTGGGATTTTACTTTTATGGCCGTTAATTTCTGCTAAGAGTAAATCGGCTTTCAGCTCACCCGCTAACGTCAGTACTTGGTCGTGTAAACACAGTTGATATTGCTCGCCAACGGCGGTGAGTAACAAATCATGTTGCTGAACATCGGCTGCGGCATCGGTTAATAACGACACCCGATGTACGCTGGAGCTGTTTAATCTAAAGCCGCTCACTAAGCCCCACGGTGAGTATGGGTCAGCGCTATTAATTGCCAATGCTTTAGCCGCATGCTTACGTGACAGTACTTGAAAAAGCCCTGCTAGGGCTAATGCGGTATCGGCTTCAATGGCCGCATCACCAATTAAGGTGTCGCCATAACGTTCAATAAAGTCAGTACAGAAGTCTGCAGTAGCAAAGGCTGGGTGTTCAGCTATGTTGGCTAAAAACTCGATGTTATGTTTAAGGCCACTTATTTGGTATGACTCAAGCGCATGTACTAAGCGTTGCAGTGCGCTTGGTCGCGACTCATCCCACACAATCAATTTGGCGATCATTGGGTCATAAAAGTTACTGATGACATCGTTTTCACGAATGCCCGAGTCGATACGCACATGGCGATTTTGCTCAGGTTCACGCAAAAAGTTGAGCTTACCGCTGGCGGGTAAAAATTCGTTTTGGGGATCTTCAGCGTAAATACGCACTTCAAATGAATGACCATGAATACGGACTTCATCTTGGCGAAGCGGTAATTCATTGCCACTGGCCACAAGAAGCTGCCATTTGACAAGATCTTGGCCGGTGACCATTTCGGTGACGGGGTGTTCGACCTGTAAACGGGTATTCATTTCCATAAAGTAAAAGCTGTTGTCGGTATCAAGTAAAAACTCAACCGTACCGGCACCGACGTAATCAATCGCCTTAGCGGCGGCAACCGCGGCATTACCCATTTGGGCGCGTAACTCATCTGATAAACCCGGTGCAGGCGCCTCTTCAACCACTTTTTGATGGCGACGTTGAATGGAGCAGTCTCGATCGGATAAGTAAATGGCATTACCTTGACTGTCGGCAAACACTTGTACTTCAACATGGCGAGGTTGACGTAAGTAGCGTTCCATCAAGAGCTTATCGTTACCAAATGACGAGCTGGCTTCACGGCGTGCGGAGTTAATCGCTTCAAGGATTTCGCCGTCGTTTTCGACGATGCGCATACCTTTTCCGCCGCCACCATAAGCCGCTTTAATTAATAGCGGAAAGCCAACGGCTTTAGCTTCGGCAATCAAGGTAGCGTCAGTTTGATCTTCACCATGATAACCCGGCACTAGCGGTACATTGGCCTTAGACATGATTTCTTTAGCGGCACTTTTACTGCCCATAGCATCAATCGCGTCACTACCTGGACCAACAAAGGCGATGCCATTTTGTTCACATTTGCGGGCGAAATCGGCATTTTCAGACAGAAAACCATAACCAGGATGGATGGCTTCTGCGCCTGACTTTTTTGCAATCTCGATAATTAAATCGGCTTTTAAATACGAGTCAGCAGGGGCACTACCACCTAAGTAAAACGACTCATCTGCCATGGCCACATGACGGGCGTCTTTGTCGGCGTCAGAATACAAAGCAATGGTGCGTACCCCCATGGTTTGGGCCGTTTTAATAATACGACAAGCAATTTCACCACGGTTTGCGATCAGTAATTTGGTAAACATTATTGGGCTCCTTGTGGATCAGATTTGGCGGTTTGCCATGCTGGGGGTCTTTTTTCAAAAAAGGCATTAAGACCTTCTTGACCTTCATCTGATACTCGAATTCGAGCAATCTGCTCGCTGGTGAAATTGAGCGTAGCGTCGTCGATCACGCCATCTTCTAATCGTGATACTAAGGTTTTTACCCATGCCATGCCTTGTGGACTGTTGGCATTAAACGCGGCAATAAATGGCGCAGCAGCGGCGTCTAAATCATCATTGATCTCGTGGACCACTTGATGGGTTAAGGCTACATCGGCACTAAAACGTTCTGCGGTCAGCATAAAGCGACGAGATTGGCGGTTACCCATGGCGCGCAACACATACGGACTTATTACTGCGGGAATAAGACCGAGTTTCACTTCGCTTAAACAGAAGCTAGCGCGAGCAGTGGCAATGGCAATGTCGCAGCAACAAATCAGCCCTAATGCACCACCAAAGGCGGCACCTTGAACGAGGGCGATGGTTGGTTTGGGAAACTTGTCCAGTACATGCATCAGCTTGGCAAGCTCATGGGCGTCAGCAAGGTTTTGGCCAACGTCCATTTTTGCTTGTTTACGCATCCAGTTTAGGTCTGCACCTGCACTGAAGTTTTTGCCATTGGCACGTAAAATGAGCATATTGCATTGACTGTCACTGGCAAAGGTTTCGATGGCGTTGATCATTTCGCTGATCATCACTTCATCAAAAGCATTGTGAACTTCGGCCCGGTTTAAGGTGAGCTGTGCAACGCCTTGCGCTACACCACATTCAATGTGTTTATATTGGTTTGATAACATTGTACTTACTCCTAGTTAGTTGAATTAACCGCATGAGTTACATGCGAAACACCCCAAAACGGGTGTCTTCAATAGGAGCATTTAACGCTGCCGATAACGCTAATCCGACAACGTCACGAGTTTGTGCTGGGTCAATAATGCCATCATCCCAAAGACGGGCGCTGGCATGATACGGATGACCTTCTTTTTCGTATTGTTCAACAATGGGTTTACGGAAAGCTTGTTCATCTTCTGCAGACCATTCAACCCCTTTACGGGCTAAACCGTCACGGCGCACGGTGGCTAATACACCCGCAGCTTGTTCGCCGCCCATCACTGAAATACGGGCGTTAGGCCACATCCACATCATGGTGGGTTCAAATGCGCGGCCGCACATGCCGTAGTTACCGGCGCCATAACTGCCACCGATAATTACAGTAAATTTAGGTACATTGGCACAAGATACCGCAGTGACCATTTTGGCGCCGTGCTTGGCAATGCCTTCATGTTCGTACTTTTTACCCACCATAAAACCGGTGATATTTTGTAAGAACAATAAGGGGATTTTACGTTGGCAACACAGTTCAATGAAGTGAGCGCCTTTTTGCGCCGACTCGGAAAAAAGAATGCCGTTATTAGCCACAATTCCGACCGGATAACCATGGATGCGAGCAAACCCGCACACTAAGGTTGCGCCGTAGTTGGCTTTAAATTCGTCAAAGTCAGAATCGTCAACCACACGGGCAATCACTTCTTTTACATCGAACGGCTTTTTAAGGTCGGTACCGACAATGCCATACAATTCATGGATATCAAATTGTGGCGGCTTAGCTGGACTTAATAAGCTTTTGATGTGTTTTTGGTGATTCAAACGCAGTATAGCTCGGCGAGCAAGCTCGAGTGCGTGGTCGTCATTTTGCGCCAAGTGATCCGCAACGCCAGATATTTTAGTGTGAACATCTGCGCCGCCGAGCTCTTCTGCACTGACTTCTTCTCCGGTTGCCGCTTTCACTAGTGGCGGCCCTGCTAAAAAGATGGTGCCCTGATCTTTAACAATAATAGATTCATCTGCCATCGCTGGCACATAGGCGCCGCCCGCGGTACATAAACCCATTACCACCGCAATTTGCGGAATACCTTTAGCTGACATTTGTGCTTGGTTATAGAAAATTCGGCCGAAATGATCCCGGTCAGGAAACACTTCATCTTGGCGGGGTAAATTGGCGCCCCCAGAATCAACTAGGTAAATACACGGTAAGTGACAGCGACTGGCAATGTCTTGGGCCCGTAAATGCTTTTTCACGGTGATAGGATAATAAGTACCGCCTTTTACTGTGGCATCGTTGGCGATGATCATGCATTCAACACCACTGACACGGCCGATACCAGCGATAACGCCGGCTGCAGGCACTTCTTCGTCATAGACTTCGTAGGCGGCAAATTGCGATAACTCTAAGAAGGGTGACCCGGGATCGAGTAGCTTTTCAACGCGTTGACGAGGCAATAATTTACCTCGCGACAAGTGACGTTCAAGGGCAACAGGGCCACCGCCTTGTTCGATTTTTGCCAGCTTTTGTTGGAGATCGTTGACTAATAACGCCATGCTGTCTGACTTGGTTTTAAATTCGTCACTGCGAGGATTGATGCGGCTGCTCAGTTGCGTCATTTCTATGTCCTTAATGAAGCAAAAAAAAGGGGCTTGATAAGGGCGACATGACACGTTGAATATGTCGCCCTACAGAGGGGGCAAATGTTGCTTACTTTGACTCGTTAAATAATTCGCGGCCAATTAACATGCGGCGGATTTCTGAGGTGCCCGCGCCAATTTCGTAAAGCTTGGCATCACGCAGTAAACGACCAGTGGCATACTCGTTAACATAACCATTGCCGCCAAGAAGTTGAATCGCATCTAAGGCCATTTTAGTCGCAAGCTCTGCGCTGTATAAAATGGCACCTGCTGCATCTTTACGAGTCGCTTCACCACGGTCACAAGACTTGGCCACGCTGTAAACATAAGCCTTTGCGGCATTCATGCCAGTGTACATATCGGCTAACTTACCTTGCACTAATTGGAATTGACCAATCGATTTGCCAAATTGTTCACGCTCATGAATGTAAGGTATGACGATGTCCATACACGCTGACATAATGCCTAATGGGCCGCCAGATAACACAACTCGTTCGTAATCAAGGCCACTCATTAACACTTTAATGCCGTTATTGAGGCCGCCTAAGATGTTTTCTTCTGGTACCTCACAGTCTTCAAACACCAATTCACAGGTGTTTGAACCGCGCATACCCAGCTTGTCGAGTTTTTGTGCCTGACTGAAACCTTTAGAATCGCGTTCAACAATAAACGCGGTAATGCCATGTGCACCCTTGTCTACATCTGTTTTAGCATAAATAACATAGGTGTGAGCGTCTGGGCCGTTAGTTATCCACATTTTGTTGCCATTCAGAATATAACGATCGCCTTCTTTACGGGCATGTAGCTTCATTGACACCACATCTGAACCGGCATTAGGTTCGCTCATGGCTAAGGCGCCAATATGCTCTCCACTGATCAGTTTAGGCAAATATTTTGTTTTTTGAGTGTCATTTCCATTACGGTTAATTTGGTTAACACACAAGTTTGAGTGAGCACCATAACTTAGGCCTATGGATGCCGATGCGCGTGAAATTTCTTCCATCGCAACGACATGGGCAAGATAGCCCATGTTGGCGCCACCATATTGCTCATCAACGGTTACGCCTAATAGCCCCATATCGCCAAGCACTGGCCATAATTGATTAGGGAAGGCGTTGTCGATATCGACTTGGGCGGCCATTGGGGCAATCTCGTTAGCGGCAAAACCACGAACGGCATCACGTAACATGTCTACGTCTTCACCTAAACCAAAGTTTAGGCTGGTATATAAGTCGCTCATATGCATGTGTCCTGTTGAATTTATTATTATCTGGCAAAACATTATCTACCAACGCTTATATGCGTTTTTGGCAGTGGAGTATTACGTTAGACTTAATTGAGTAAGCCTTTTATTATTATCAGTATTATGTCGCTAGTTGGCTTACTTGCTCTTTTTGAGGCTATTGTCTTCTAACGCGACTCGGCATTGCTGCTCGGCCGAATTCAGCTCCATTAGCACCACTTTAATGTCGTCCATTTGCTGCTGTAGAGCCGATTTTTTTTCATTAACTAAGTCAAGCATGGTGTTGAGCTGCGTTGAACTACTTTTATCTGCATCGTAAAGTTCAAATAGACGACGCGTTTCTGCTAACGAAAAACCGAGGCGTTTGCCGCGTAAAATGAGTTTTAACCGCACTCGGTCTTTCAGACTGTATATACGGGTTTGTCCGCGCCGCTTAGGTTTAATCAAACCTTGGTCTTCGTAAAAACGAATACTGCGGGTGGTGATATCAAATTCTTTTGATAAGTCACTGATTGAATACGTTGATTGAGGGCTATGGGTTGTGCTCATCATGTCACCAAAAGTGTTTCTTTTGATGCAAGATATATGAAGTTTACGTAAAGGTAAAGTTTGCATGGCTTTTTTCGATATAATACCGACAGTTAAAGTGTTATTTTTGCTTTCCACTCTATCGGTTGTTGTACTCTAACTAATTGTTATATTGTGTTTTATTTTAATAACTTGAACGTTCAACCTTAAGCTAAACACTTGGATGGATCTAACGGTTTTCTTATTGATTATCGTGGCTATTATCCTTTTGTCTAATAGGGCAATTTAATGAATTCTGCTCATAATCATTGTAATACAAGTTGATTAACGGAGAGCGATATGGCTGATTTAGGACTATCAATGCACGCACAATCGATAGCCGAGCCCGAAGTATTCTGGCTACAAGCCGCCGAAGCCATCAGTTGGGACCTTACTCCTAAAACAGTATTAGACGCCAGTCAAAAACCTTTTTATCGCTGGTTTGCCGATGGCAAGATGAATACCTGTTTTAATGCGGTAGACCGTCATGTGTTAGCTGGCCGAGGCGAACAAACAGCGATCCATTATATTAGCCCAGTGACACAGCATGAATATTCCGTTAGTTATCAATCGGTACTAGCGCAGGTTAAAAGACTGGCGGGCTTAATGGTCTCGCTGGGTGTAAAGAAAGGTGACCGTGTGGTGATTTACATGCCCATGGTGCCTGAAACGGCCTATGCCATGTTGGCGTGCGCGCGTATTGGCGCGATTCATTCTGTGGTCTTTGGTGGTTTTGCGGCCAATGAGTTGTCTACGCGGATTAATGATGCCAAGCCAAAATTGATTTTGTCTGCTTCATGCGGTATCGAACCTTCAGGTGTGGTGCCTTACAAACCGCTACTAGATGATGCTTTAGCTCAAGCTAGCCACCAAGTCGATCACTGTGTTATTTTAAATCGTACTGAATACAAGGCTGAATTACTCTCGCCCCGCGATCTTGATTGGTATAATGCGCTGGTGGATGCGCCTGATGCTGATTGTGTATCGCTGGATGCAACTGACCCATTGTATGTGCTGTATACCTCAGGCACGACAGGACAACCGAAAGGGGTGGTGCGTGATAATGGCGGTCATGCAGTTGCATTGGCGTGGTCGATGAAACACATTTACGACACCGGTGTAGGTGATGTGTTTTGGGCTGCATCGGATGTTGGCTGGGTGGTAGGGCATTCATATATTGTTTATGGACCGCTATTGGTTGGTGCAACCACCGTTATGTATGAAGGTAAGCCCATTGGTACTCCTGATGCTGGCGCCTTTTGGCGGATTATCGAACAAAAGCAAGTTCGCAGCTTTTTTACTGCGCCGACTGCCATTAGAGCCATTAAACGCGAAGACCCTGAAGGCGACTTCATTAAGAAATTTGATTTAAGCTGCCTCAAGCAAATGTATTTAGCGGGTGAGCGCTGTGATCCAGACACCTTAAATTGGAGTCAGCATCATTTAGGTAAACCTGTGATTGATCATTGGTGGCAAACTGAAACAGGTTGGCCAGTAGCGGCAAACTTGATGGGAACCGATCCGATAGAAATTAAACCGGGATCGCCAGCGCGTGCCGTGCCGGGTTATCAAGTGGAGATCCTCGATGCGATGGGGCAACAAGTGGCACCCAATGAAAGCGGCAATGTGGTGATAAAGCAGCCATTACCTCCTGGCACATTAACGACCTTGTGGCAAAACGATAAACGTTATATTGACAGTTACTTATCTATGTATCCTGGATATTACTTAACCGGTGATGCTGGCTACATAGATGAAGATGGCTATTTGTACATTATGAGTCGCATCGACGACATTATTAATGTCGCAGGACATCGTTTATCAACAGGCCGATTTGAAGAAGTACTTTGTCAACATGATGCGGTTGCTGAGGCGGCGGTGATTGGTGTGCAAGATAAACTAAAAGGCCAAGTGCCTCTTGGGTTGGTGGTGCTTAAAAACGGCGTTACCTTGTCAGATGAAGCATTGTATAAAGAGTTGCTTGCACTGGTACGCCATGAAATAGGCCCCGTGGCTTCTTTTAGGCTAGTGAGTGCAGTACAAAAATTACCTAAAACCCGTTCAGGAAAAATATTGCGAGCCACAATGCGTAAAATTGCTGACAATCAAGATTACACCATGCCGGCCACCATTGAAGATCCACAAACCTTAGACATAGTACGTAATGCGCTCACTAAAATGGGTTATGCCAATGCGTTAACGACTGAGTTGACTAAATCTTAGTTCAGAGCTTTCTGTGGTACTCATCCCTTGTAATGAGACCATTACTCAGGCACAGCGGTGTTAGTCGACCTGCTAGTATACTTTTTAGTCATTTTATTTTAGCTTCAGTAGCGCGTCGACATTGTATTCGACTAATAAAAAATCAGAAACGCCAATGGTGTTTCTGATTTTTCCTATTGTAGCAATCTGTTAATTAAATTGAGCATACATTGTAAAAAACAGCGTTTCCGCATTTTGTTACTGGTAATTTAGTTACAAGAATCGCTATAATTGCCAACCAAATCGATTCGCACTACGCGATTAATCTCTGTGACCTGTGGGAACTACACTAATGAATAACCACATCCAACAATCACACGTCGGCGTTATCGGCCTTGGTGTTATGGGCAAGAACCTCGCATTAAACATTGCTGACAACGGCTACCATGTTGCAGTTTTCGATTTAGATACTCCAAAAGTCAACGCAGCTGTGGCTCAAGAAGAAAATGAGCGTAAAGCGGGTACGGCACCGCGCATGCAAGCTTGTAATAATCTTACAGAAATGCTTGCTAATTTAGTTGAGCCTCGAGTCATTGTATTATCTGTGCCTGCAGGAGCGCCTGTTGACGGAGTCTGTAAATCGTTAATCGAAGCTGGTATTGAAGCCAATGATATCGTTATTGATACGGGTAATAGTCTTTGGACTGACACAGTAGAGCGAGAGTCTCGCTATAAAGAACAGTTTATCTTTTTCAGTTCGGCTGTTTCAGGTGGTGAGGTTGGCGCGCGTTTTGGCCCTTCATTAATGCCCAGTGGCGATGAAAAAGCATGGCGTTATGTTGAACCTATTTGGAAAGCGATTGCCGCTAAAGTTGATTCAACCACTGGTTTACCTATAGAACGTTTTGAGCCGGGTAATCCGGTCACCGAAGGTGAGCCTTGTACTGCGTATATAGGTCCTGCAGGTTCTGGTCATTACGTTAAAATGGTTCATAACGGCATTGAATATGCGGATATGCAGCTTATTTGCGAAGCTTATCAATTGCTTAGTGATGGTTTAGGCATGTCAGCTCATGATGTCGGTGACATTTTCAATGGCTGGAATAAAGGTATTCTTAACAGTTACCTTATGGGCATTAGCGCTGAAGTCTTGCAACAAGCCGATCCGCTAACGGGTAAGCCATTAGTTGAAATGATCCTTGATAAAGCAGGTCAAAAAGGCACTGGTTTATGGACGGCAGTGAGCAGCTTGCAAATTGGTTGTCCGGCGCCAACGATTGCAGAAGCGGTATATGCTCGTGCTGTCAGTACTCAAAAAAACTTGCGTATGCAGCTAAGCACAACGCTAGCGGGTCCAGCTCCCGTTAGTTTTAGTGGTGCAGAGAAAACGGAATTTATTGCCAATCTTGAAGATGCTTTATATTGCGCTAAAGTCTGTTGTTATGCTCAAGGATTTGAGCTCATGGCGATGACAGCAAAAGAGCAAAATTGGGCTTTAGATTTTGCTGAAATAGCTAAAATATGGCGTGCAGGCTGTATTATTCGCGCGACGTTTTTGCAATCAATTACTAAGGCTTATCAAGAAGATGTAAGCCTTACAAACTTATTGATGGCCGATACCTTTAGTCAAACCTTGTCACAGAAGCAGCTTAACTGGCGTAAAACCGTTGCGGCCGCTGTTATGCAAGGCATTCCAGCACCATGTATTAGTTCGGCGATTGCATATTATGACAGTTACCGCAGTGAAACGTTACCAGCGAACTTACTACAAGGCCAACGTGATTTTTTCGGCTCGCACACTTTTGAACGTACTGATAAGCCAGCGGGTGAGAAATACCATTTAGATTGGAGTGCGAAGCAGCGTACTTTATCTAAAGTGTAATGACCTTCACACTTTAAAAAGGCGCCTGATTTTACAATGAGGCGCCTTTTTAATTATTCAGGACGTTAAGTGATAGATGACATTTAACAAATAGGACATTCAGGTTAGTGAAAAGTACAATCCAACGCTAAACAGCACGCTGAAAATCATAGTTAATTTAGCGGTTTGTCCCAATATCGGATTCAATGCTTCACCAGAATTCTCGTGAAATTCGCGGCTGAGATTACGCGCAATGATTAACGAGGCTCCCGATAACAATACCGGTAATCCATCCAATGAACCTAATAAAAATCCCGCGATAATGATACCAAAAGGTAAGTAGACAAAACTTTGATATAGCACTTTAGCCTGTGCTTCTCCTATTCTCACCGCAAGGGTGTTTTTACCTGCTTTGGTGTCGGTTGAAATATCTCTAGTGTTATTGACCAGCATGATGGCAGCATTAAAAAAGCCAATGGCACAACCGAGTAACCATGCTGTTATGGTGGTAGTTCCTGCTTGTAAATAGTAACTGCCAACAACGGCCACTAAACCAAAAAAAACAAATGCTGCTATTTCGCCTAATCCATGTGAGGCAAGTGGATAGGGACCGCCGCTATAACATAACGCGCCTAAAATAGAGGCTGCAGCAAGAATGGCAATAGGCCATCCTCCGTGAAGTATTAATAATGAACCGACTAATAATGATGTGATCAAGCAGCCTATCATGGCATTTCGAACTGATGAGGGCGCTAGGATACCACTTTGAGTCACTCTTACAGGTCCGATACGCTCTTCGGTGTCAATGCCATTTTTAAAGTCAAAGTAGTCATTAGCGAGATTAACTGAAATTTGTAATAATACGGCACATAGCATTGAGGTAAACGCGATGAGTAAGCTAAAGTGTTCGAGTCCAATTGCCAGCATGTTTCCGATTAATAATGGACCAATTGCCGCAGGGAGCGTTCGAGGACGAATAGCAATAAACCATGATTGCATTGAGCTAGGTTGCATAATATTGTGAAACGCAGTGTTGATTAGTCATGTTAATAGCATACCAAAAATTCAATTACGGTGCAGATATGAATCTTTGCGTTGCATCACTCTTTTGCGATTTGTCATAAGATAGCTGAAATACAACAATTACCATAGAATAAGCTAGAAAACATAAGCTTAACTAAGGTAACCTTAACGTTAATCCATGTCGTAAAGAAGGTGTTATGAGTCAGGTATTAAACGATTTATTGTCATTGTTGTCACTTGAGCAAATTGAATTAGGCTTGTTTCGTGGTCAGAGTCAAGATTTAGGCTTCGGGCATGTGTTTGGGGGCCAAGTGATGGGACAAGCGTTAAGTGCTGCAAAACAAACGGTTAGCGAAGATCGCCATGCACATTCTTTGCATTCATACTTTTTGCGTGCCGGTGATGAAAAGTTACCGATAATTTATGATGTTGAAAATATGCGTGATGGAGGCAGTTTTAGTGCGCGTAGTGTGAAGGCTATTCAGAAAGGTCGACCCATTTTTTACATGATATGTTCGTTCCAAACAGTCGAAGAAGGCTTTGAACATCAAGATCTCATGCCTGATGTGCCAGGACCTGAAGGTTTATTGAATCAGCAAGAACTCGCGATGACCATGCGTGATAAAGTACCTGCGAAAATGCTCGAAAAATTTATGGCAGATTCTCCGATTGAAATGCGTTTAGTTCACCCCGTTCATCCTATTGCGCCAAGTGCCACAGAGCCTAAACGGTATGTATGGTTGCGTGCCAATGGAAAAATCCCATCAGACCACAGCATTCAAGAATATTTATTAGCTTATGCATCGGATTTTAATTTTTTAATGACGGCAACTCAACCGCACGGTGTGTCATTTTTAACCCCAGGTATGCGTATGGCCACCATTGATCATGCTATGTGGTTTCATCGTCCATTTAATATGGGAGAATGGCTCCTATACTGTATTGATAGCCCTAATGCTGGCGGTGGACGTGGATTTGTGAAAGGGCAGTTTTTTGATCAGCGAGGACGTCTTGTGGCTTCTGCCACACAGGAAGGTTTACTCAGAATGACCAAGTAGGACGCTAATATGATAATAATTAACAAAGGCATACAATTAGCGGTTGTCGCTTTGATTGCTATGATGTTACATGGATGTACGACAATCGAGCCTGAAAAACCCATTATTGTTAATGGTTATGCAGGATATGCAGAAAAAATTACCTTGCCAAAGGGTTGTAAAATCAATATTGCATTAATTGATTTCAATACCCCAGGGGCCATAATTGCTCAAAAAAACTTTGATATTGCCAGAGTGCCTGTTCCGTTTAAATTTAGCTTACCAGCAGGGCTAATTAGTCGTGGTGTCGATTATGGTGTGGTGGCGATGATCACTTACCAAGGTAATGCGATTTTTCAGACCTATGATAAGTTCCGTGTGATCAACAACGGTCAATTTACCACTCAAGTGTTAATGAAACGCGTTAAATAGCCGCTTCGTAACCTTGCTCACAAACTCTTATCCCCGCCATTGATTAATATACTCGGCGGGTAATAATCTTTTTCCTGCCCTATTTTGTTGTTTAGGTGGTCTATGACAGAGTTTACGCCAACGTTGCGCTCCCATGCTGAAACGCGCCTCATTTGGGCGTTGTGCTTAGCTTCTATGGTGATTTACATTAACTTGTACACATTGCAAGGTATGCTGCCGTCTATTGCGGAGCATTTTGATGTGTCGGGCGCACAAGCCACGTTAGTGTTGTCTGTGACTAGCTTTACCTTAGCTTTCTCGTTACTTTTCTATGCTTTGTTATCCGATAGAATTGGACGCTTAGCGCCCATTGTTATGAGTTTATGGTTGCTGGCAGCATCAAATATTTTATTGGTTTTTGCACAAAGCTTTGATGCTTTAGTGTGGGTTAGATTACTGCAAGGGATATTATTAGCAGCAGTGCCTGCTATTTCAATGGCCTATTTTAAAGAGCAGTTAGATCCAGTTTTTATGCTTAAAGCGGCTGCTGTGTACATAATGGCAAACAGCATTGGTGGCATTGCGGGTCGATTATTGGGGGGGTTAATGGCCCAATATTTATCGTGGCAATCTTCAATGGGATTAATTTTTATTGTGACATTCATGGGGGTTGCGTTTGTTACATACTTATTGCCACGTAGGGAGATTAAACCTTCTGTTATAAAGGAAAAAATTAATTGGCGCCGCAAAGCCAAACAAGATTTTAATGGTTTTATGTTCCATTTATCTGACACTCAAATGCGTTTGGCTTATATAATTGGCGGATTAGCATTTATGATGATGGTTAATCAGTTTAGCTTTATTCAGTTACATATTATGGCCGAACCTTATGGACTCAGTCGTTTTCAAGCCACATTAATCTTTCTATGCTACCTGAGTGGCACCTTTGCTGCTTGGCTGTCGGCTAAATGGATTGTACGATATGGGTCAATGCCGTTATTTAGAGTGGCATTATGCTTAATGGTTGCAGGCACATTATTAACCTTGGTGGATACCTTGACTGCGATTGTGGTCGGATTTTTGATTACCGCTTGCGGTTTTTTCTTAACTCATAGCTGCTGTAATTCGTTTGTGGCTATTCGTGCCACGAGTCACCGTGCTAAAGCGACGTCGTTGTATTTATGTTGCTATTATCTTGGTGCATCTTTAGGTGGGCCATATTTAATGTTGTTTTGGCATAAAGCTGAATGGAATGGCGTGGTAGTGGGCTCTATGAGTCTTTTGGTGTTGCTCCTAGTTACTATTTGGCGCTTAGGGAAACACCAAAAGCAAGTTATTGATGTTTCCGAAGTAGATTAACTCTCAATAAAGTCGTAAGCGCCATTTTTTGAGCGTCTACGACCATAGCCATATCACCAGACCGGTTAATAGTACCACTGGCAATTCAACGTCTTGTTGTTTCTGTTGTTGCAATAAACTCAAACCATCGAGTTGCGGCATATTAATATCATATATAGCAATGCCCAGCCAATTAGCGGTAAGTTAAAAATACTTTAACAACTTACTCACCGGGTAAACGCTGTTCTCTCAATTCTTCAAACTTAAGTGCTATTTGTTCTTTTGGCGTGCTTTCGGCCACGAGATGCGAAAAAGTAATTTCTATAGTGTCAGCAAAAACATTAAAACTCGCCGCGAAAACTGAAGCAATAGTTACTAGCTTAGCCATTGACTTTAGTGGCGGTGTAAAAGGTGATTGTTGATTTTTTATGATAATTAGCTTCCTTTTTTTAGGGTTATATTTTCCTTAAGGAGCTGACTTGCTCTAGAACAAGTACGCCATAAATACTTATGAGGATAGATAATAAGAAGCAAGCATCTGGCCGTATGTTATTAATATGTAACTAATTGAGGTGTAATAGCTTTAATTTATATAGCTATGTGGGAAGTTATTTTGTGTGAGGATTGTCACGCAGCGAGAGATGGTCATGGTTGGAAAGTCATACGTTAGCGTTGATGGTGATGTTATAGGGTAGTGGTGGCTGAACAATATGAGTTTAAATGGATTAAATAAAGAGAATTATCAGGTAATAAAAAACCACCCGAAGGTGGTTTTTTATTAATGTCATATACTGAATATGCATTAGTTACCAAATATTTGGTGGAGCTACACGGGATCGAACCGTGGACCTCTTCACTGCCAGCGAAGCGCTCTCCCAGCTGAGCTATAGCCCCAAATTCTAGCTAATATAACTAAAATTTGAATATGGTATCCCATAGGGGATTCGAACCCCTGTTACCGCCGTGAAAGGGCGGTGTCCTAGGCCTCTAGACGAATGG
>NZ_JBEOPP010000026.1:0-60265 GCF_040310185.1 Shewanella sp. T24-MNA-CIBAN-0130
GCTGACACGCTCGGTGATACAATTAATGATAACTTTCAGAAATTAAAACCTGCAGTTTGAATTCACTTGAGTATATATGGTGTGATGAGTAAGGCTGATGCCGCCTGTCGATTAGCCAAAGAAGAAGGCCGTAACCGTTGGCATTTTTATAATCCTGACGATCCGCAAATGCACATTATGTATAACCAAATGCTTGCATCTGTTGATATTACTGGCGCGCTAGCATTGGATCAGTTTGAGTTGTTTTATCAATTAATTGAACCGTTAGTTAAATCAGAGACGGGTATACACATGGAAATCTTGCTGCGGATGGTTCGCAGCGATGGCCAATATATATCACCAGGGGTGTTTTTGCCTGCTGCTGAGCGTTATAACCTAGCGCCTCGAGTCGACCGTTGGGTTATCGATAATTTATTGAACTGGGGCGGAAATAATTTAGCCACATGGGATCAGCTTTCTATGGTGTCGGTGAATTTGTCGGCGATGTCGCTGGCGGATAAAAAATTCATGAATTGGCTCGAAATGCGCTTAATGGTTGAACCTGAGCTGGTCAGTAAATTATGTTTTGAAATTACTGAAACCGCAGCGGTAAGCCAGTTAGATCAAGCCACAGGATTAATTGATTTATTACGACCTTTTGGTTGCAAGATAGCCTTAGATGATTTTGGTTCAGGTTTTTCGAGCTTTGCTTATTTGAAATGTCTTGATGTGGATTATGTTAAAATTGATGGCCAATTCGTGGTGAATTTATGCGAAAACCGCAGTGACAAAGCGATCGTTTCAGCTATTTGTCAGCTTGGCAAAGATATGGATTTTGAAGTTATTGCCGAATTTGTTGAAAACACAGAAATAGGGCTATACCTCAAAAATATTGGCGTCGATTATGCTCAAGGTTACGCCATTAATAAACCGACTCGATTAGCCCAATTACAACACGGTTTACGGACTCCTTGGTTAATATAAGTGTTGTGGTTTGCCGTGAACCGCTGAGTGACGTTAATTAATTTGCGGGTGAAATCGTCAATTAATGACAGATTAGTTCAAATGTGGGTAAAATGCCTGCCAGAGAATCGCCGTAAAAGTTAACCCTCTTGACCTCAAAACAAGCATTACTGCACCCCAAACCATCGGCTGCCATAACACTGCCTATTCAAGCCGTCCTTGAGCCGTTGCGCGCCCGGTTTGCTAGCCACTCACAAATTATTATCGAGGCACCTACGGGAGCAGGCAAGTCAACCGCATTACCATTAGCTATGTTAGCTTGGCCTGAAATTAGCGGCAAAATTCTCATGTTAGAACCACGCCGAGTAGCGGCCCGAAATGTTGCCAAATTTATTGCTCAACAATTGGGGCAAGCCGTTGGACAAGCGGTGGGGTATCGTGTCCGCGGTGAATCAAAAGTCAGTTCACATACTCGATTAGAAATAGTCACTGAAGGTATTCTGACCCGAATGATCCAACACGATCCTGAGCTTAGCGGGATTGATGTGATTATTTTCGACGAAATTCATGAACGACATCTTGCTACTGATTTAGGCTTGGCGTTAGCATTAGAAGTGCAGCAATCATTACGTGACGATTTACACATTATCGCCATGTCAGCCACCTTGTCCGGTTTACCTTTAGACACGTTAATGCCCAACGCCGCGCAGATCCACAGCGATGGTCGCAGTTTTGCGGTTGAGATAGCGTATCAACCTTGCCCGAGCCAACAATTGTGGCTTACACATATGTCACGGGTCATTATCAATACTATTGAGTCGACTCAGTTAGCGGCCTATCAACAAGGCAGTATATTAGCCTTTTTGCCCGGTAAAGGTGAAATCCGCAAACTTGCAGGGTTATTGCGCCAACGCTTAAATGGGTCATGGCTTATCTGTCCTATGTACGGCGATTTGTCTTCTGCCGAGCAAGATCAAGCCATTCGTGCAGCAGAACCCGGTAAACGTAAAATCGTCCTCGCCACCAATGTGGCTGAGTCGAGCTTAACTATCGAAGGGATCACCCTTGTTATTGACAGTGGCTATCGACGTGAAGCCAGTTTTAACCCTAAAACCGGCGTGACACGCTTAGGGCTCAGGCGCATTAGCCAAGCCTCTGCTATTCAGCGTAGTGGGCGTGCAGGGCGTTTAGCTGTGGGGTATTGTGTGCGTTTATGGAGCCAAGAAGAACAAGGGCGAATGCGCAAAGTCGATGAGCCCGAAATCTCTCAAGCCGAGTTGACTTCAATGGCGCTTGATTGTGCCAGTTGGGGGGTGACATCATTTGCTGAGTTATCATTATTAACGCCACCACCACCGATCCACGAGCAAGTTGCCTGGCGATTACTTCAGCAACTTGAATTGATTGACCCGCAACGTAAATTAACCTCTTTGGGCCGTGATGCCTATGCATTAGGTTGCCATCCGCGCTTAGCGCATATGCTCCTAAAAGCCAAACAACTAGCGCGGCATAATGATCAGCCTCAACTTTGTTTACTGGCATGCGTATTGGCTGGCATTATTGAAGCCCGTGGCTTGCCTAAAAAAGGCGCTGATATTCATCATTATTTGACAGAGGCCCTGCAGGGGCAGATTAAACAGCAAGTCAGGCAATGGCAACAATCCTTATCGATATCAGGTCAGGTGAGTGACGTAATACGTAATGCATCCACACGTGATATTAGCTATTTGTTAGCACTTGCTTACCCGGATCGTATTGCTAAGGCTCGCGGTCATGAGGGCTTTTTATTAAGTAATGGTACCGGCGTGGTGATCAGTGCAGATGATAGTTTGGCTCATGAACCTTGGTTAGTGGTTGCTGACTTCCAAGAGACTCAAGGTCGTAATGCTGGGCAAGTTTATCTCGCCGCAAGGCTGGATGAACGTTTGTTTACTGCAGAGCTTGCATCGTTAGTCACCACTCACATTCAAGGTGGATGGGATGATGCAAAAGGGCGGTTCTTTGCTGAAAAACACACCAAAATCGGTGAGGTTATTATTAAAACCGACACTGGTATTATACCTGCTCGGGCACAAATTACCGCCGCATTATTAGCACAAATCCGCATAAAAGGGTTAACAATCCTTAATCGTGACGAAGTATTAATCCAGTTACAATATCGGGTTGAATTAGCTCGACACTATGCGCCAGAGCATGAGTGGCCTTGTTTAAGCGATGAGTACTTGTTGGCTACACTCGAAGATTGGCTTGGGCCCTATTTAGACAACGTCCGTTCATTGACTGCGTTAGCTAAGGTTGGTGCTTATGGATTGGTGAAAAACTTACTCAACTGGCAACAGCAACAATTATTAGAACAATTGGTTCCGACGCATTGGCCTATGGCTACGGGGACTCGTGCGCCGATCCGTTACCAGATGCCCCTTGACGCTGACGGACATTTTTATCATAACCATGAGCAACAAGGCCGAGCATTATTAAGTGTACGGTTACAAGAAGCGTTGGGCTTAGCGCAAAGCCCATTAATATTACACGGCAAAATGACCGTGACGATGGAGCTGTTGTCGCCAGCACAACGACCATTAGCCGTGACGGCGGATTTAGCCAGTTTTTGGCAAGGCCCTTACGTAGACGTTAAAAAAGAAATGCGCGGCCGATACCCAAGGCATTTATGGCCAGATGATCCGGTCAATACTGTGGCGACAAAATTTACTAAAAAGAAAACTCCAGGCGTGTAAATAAGCCATGTCGCTTATTAACAACATGTAATTAATTCAGTGTTATATGGAAAACGAAACCATTATTTATGACTAAAAAAACCAAAAAGTCTTCGGCAACCAAAAAAAACAGTGGCCCATCTTGGAGGCAAAAACTCTGGTCTCTCACATGGAAATTATCAATCGTTGGTATTGCTGTTGTGAGCTTTTATGCTATTTATTTAGATCAAATTATTGGGCAAAAGTTTGAAGGCCAAAAGTGGCATTTGCCTGCCCAAGTTTTTAGTCGCTCAATGGCATTATATCCAGGTGCTGCGATCAACCATCCTCAGTTAATGGCCGAACTTAAGTTACTGGGTTATCGTAAAGTGTCAAACCCACGTCAAGTTGGCGAGTTTTCAGCCTCTAGCACTCGTATTGAATTATGGCGTCGACCGTTTTTACATCCCGAAGGTAATCAAGCTGAACAGCGAGTGATGATCAGTTTTGACTCTGACGGAGTTAGCTCGGTTAACCGCATGTCTGATAAACGTGAATTAGCTGTATTTCATTTAGAACCGGTATTACTCGATCGGATTATTGCTGGCAATGGTGAAGACCGCTTATTTGTGCCGGCGTCAGAGATGCCTGCAATGATCATCGATGCGCTTATTTTGGTTGAAGACCGCAGCTTTTACGATCATTACGGCGTGAACCCACTGGCCATTGCTCGTGCTGCTATGGTTAACATTTCTGCCGGTCGCACTGTGCAAGGTGGATCAACCTTAACCCAACAGTTAGCCAAAAATTTCTTTTTAAGCAGTGAACGCTCAATTGTTCGTAAAGTGCGTGAAGCCATAATGGCATTGATTATTGATTTTCGTTATAGCAAAGATGAAATCCTAGAAGCTTATCTGAATGAAGTTTACATGGGCCAAGATAAGGCGCGTGGCGTACACGGTATGGGGTTAGCGTCACAATTTTATTTTGGTCGCCCAATCGGTGAGCTGACGGTGTCGCAACAAGCCTTTTTGGTGGCAGTGATCAAAGGGCCTTCTTATTACAATCCTTGGCGTAATCCTGATCGTGCTCAAGAGCGTCGAGATCTGGTGCTACGTATATTAATGGAAAATGACCAATTGACTGTTGCACAATATAAGGCCGCAGCAGAGTCGCCTATAGGACTACGCAGTGAGAAAAAGTCAATACACCAAAAATTGCCAGCTTTCTTTGCGGTCGTAAAGCAAGAACTTCGTGAGCGCTACGGCGATACGTTATTACAGCAGTCAGGGGTGAAGGTATACACCACGTTAGATCCTATGGCTCAAGAAGCCGCAGAAAAAGCGGTATTGTCGACGATGGCGTCATTGGATAAACGGGCTAAAAATATTCAAGTTGGCATGGTGGTAACGGACAAATATACCGGCGGCATTGCAGCCATGGTGGGTGACAGACAACCCAGTTATGATGGCTTTAATCGTGCGGTAGAAATTAGACGTCCAATCGGTTCGTTAATTAAACCATTCGTGTATGCAAGTGCATTACGCCAAGGTGATCGATTCACTTTAGCGACCCCAATTGATGACAAACCGATCACGCTAACAAATGAGCAAGGTAAAACCTGGTCGCCTAAAAACGTAGATAAAAAGTTCACTGGTCAAGTACCTTTATTAAGTGCGTTTAAAGATTCAATGAACGTTCCGACAGTCAATGTCGGTTTGGCTGTTGGAGTGGATAACGTTGCTAACACATTGCAAAAGTCGGGTTGGACTGATGATATTTCACCTTATCCATCCATGTTGTTAGGCGCCGTAAATGGTTCACCATTAATGGTGGCTCAAGTTTATCAAACCCTTGCTGATGAAGGTCGTTACCGTAAGTTATCATCGATTACCGCGGTGTTAGACAGTCAAAACCAAGCATTAGATGTGAGTCGTGTGCCATCGTCAATGGCGATTGATCCTGCGACCGATTACTTAGTCCAATATGTGATGAATCAAGTGGTGCTTAGTGGTACGGCTAAACGCTTAGGCCGTGCGTTTCCTGGCGTGCGTTTAGCAGGAAAAACGGGCACCAGTAATGATAGTCGTGACTCATGGTTTGCTGGGTTTGATGAGCGTAACGTAGCGGCAATTTGGGTCGGTCAAGACGATAACAGTAAAACCGGTTTGTACGGCAGCAGCGGCGCAATGGCAGTGTATCAAGCTTTTTTACGTGAACGTCCTCCACTCAGTTTACGTATGTTGCCGGTTAATGGGGTGATCCATGGTTATTTTGACCGCACAACAGGCGCGGCTAAGCAAGGAAATTGTAATAATATTATTGGTTTACCTGCATTAGACTCTAGCTATCATCCGCTAGCCAATTGTGGTGAGTCATTATCTTGGTGGCAGAAGCTGGTTGGAAAGTAAATCGTTAGCTTGACCGTTGTTTAGCTGCAAATATAAAGCCCAAAGTAAGTGATTACTTTGGGCTTTATATATTTAACCTCAGTTTAGAATCATAACGATTATCAAACCGCTCTTCTTTTCTGCTGTTATTATTACATCGACTTGCCATAGATGCGTCAATGCGCTTTGTTAGCAACATCAATGGCAAGTGTGATATTGCCGACTTGAAATAATCCCATTTTATCGTTTTATCTAATCTCTTATCCCGAGTTGGGATTATTTTCGCTGATTGAGTTGGTTACGTAATGTGGTGATCTCTTTGAGCATTTGCTGCTGATTTTGTTCCATGCGTTCAAGGGCTAATTCTAGCTTGGTATTGATTTCTGCTTTATGGGCTTCTTGAGCCTCTTGTGCTTCATTACGTTCTTGCTCATCTGGGGCGACGAAAACAGATGCCATATAACCGGAGATAACCCCAAAAAAGCTAACACCACTGATAATCACCAGTCCACCAATGATATGACCGACCGTAGTGACGGGATAAAAATCACCGTAACCAACCGTTGATATGGTCACTAATGCCCACCAAATTGCTTGTTCTGCGGTTTGGATGTTGGCGTTAGGTTCTGCACTTTCTACCAATAAAATAAGCACCGATGCGGCGGCCAAAATTAATATCATTGCCACCAGTAAACTGGCTAGCGTTGTTTGTTTTCGTTGGCGCAATAATGGGATTAATAAAGATCGGCTCATGCGGATCAGTCGGATCACGCGTAATATTTGGAATATGCGTGCAAATCGCAATGGTTCAATGGCAGGGATGCTGGCAATAAAGTCTATCCAGTGATGCTGGAGGTAGTAGGTTTTACTGCGTGCTTTAAATAAGCCAACAAAAAAATTACTCATAAAAACCATGCATATTGCACTGTCGATATACAGCAGCACTTTGTTGGTTTCGGCGTCTAATCGACCAAAGGTAATGGTGAGCACTATGACCACTGACACTAATGATAACACCATCATCGCAAGTTCGAACGGACTAGGACCATCGACATTTTTTAGCGACCAAGCTTTAGATCCAAGCATGTAGTTAACCTCAACTCTGGATAATAAATGGTTATCAAATAGCCTTTGTTGCGCGACCGGAGTGGTATCAACTAACAATAAGCCCGCTATTGATACGTCAATACACCTTGTTGGCAAAACACATGGAAAGCTTAATATTGCAGACTTAAAACCAAACCGTTTTTAACGATTTATCCCCTCACTTATCCAGCGTTAGGGGTCGTTAAGTCCGCTTACGTTCGTTAACCGATAGGCTTTGTTAATTGATTAGCTTTATCATAACAAAAAAACGCACAAGACAGGAGTCTAGTGCGTTGTTTTTATTTGGCATAATTAGCGTAAAACCGTGTTTATTTTGCTGATTTAGTATCAACAAAATGGACTAGGTCATCTAATACCCGTTTCTTGATTTCCAGCTGTGATTCACTCTCTAAACCGTATCTTTGCGCTAAAATCACGTAGTCTTCAGCATTTAATGATACGGTCAAACGGGGGCGTTTAGGACGTTTAGATACTGACAGTCCGAGTATAGTGCGGATTTGGTCTGAAGGACTTACGCCTTTGTCTAAGGCCGCTTTTCGGATAGAGTATTGAAACTTCTCGTCCAGATCAAAAGCCACTTGAGTCGCTTTTGCCGCTTGTTGGTTTTTAAGCCATTTCTCTGGTAACGGTTTGCCTGAGCTCATTCGAAAATCGTCTCCTAGCTGTATCAGCTTGCTGGCCAGTACTCTCTAATATCGGTCAGTGGTCGATATAAAGTTAACATCACTTCGGTATCTCCACTTTCGTAAACTTCAATATCCACGGCGTGAGAGTCATCAGAATTAACTAAACTATAGCCTTCAAATCCTTCACCGCGGGCATCATCGTCATTTTGAGGCGGTTTAAGGTCTCGATAATCTTGACGATGAAAATAACCAAAACAGCCAAATTCGACTTGATGATATTCATCACTAAGCCATTTATCCCACTCAGCACTTAGCTCGGCGGGAAGCGTTTGCACGCTGAGTGTTGCTTTGCCTGGTTCTTCAAATATTTCAGAAAAGGCCTCAAGATCAAACAATTGTTCAACCTCCGCGCGATTGATTTTCATTGAAATACTTAAGTAGGGTTCATCTTCTTTTATATAGGATAAATAAATTGCGCTGCCGCTATGGCCACGTAATAAGAATTCACAAAGCTGCGAGCGCTGGTATTCATAAGTATGAATACCCTCAACCTTAAGCTGTTGCCCACGCAATTGCGTGGGCAAAGCAAAACTGTCATCAAAGGTGATCATATCACCCTTGAGCAGTTTATTGGGATGGTCAAGCTGGCGCTTCGGGGCTTCTTTTTTGCCAAATAGGCCGCTAAGAAATCCCATATTCGCCTAGCCTTTTCGTGCTTTGATGCGATCTAACACGGCATTGGCATTCGACTTTTGCTCACCAATACCTGCTTGAGCTAGTTTGGCATGTAATGACTTGTCGCTACTTTCATCCGCTAATGTTTCTGACGCCTTTAAGCGGTCATCAAACTGCTGTTGACGTGCTTTGATACGCTCAAGTGAATCTTTAGCATTAAGCAGTTTAGAGTTGCTTGAGGCAAACGAGTCAGTAATAGTCGCGGTTGCTTTTTGCACGCTTTCAGTGGTTTTAACCATGGTTAATTGACGTTGGTAATCATTTAACTGACGCTCGGTCTTTTTGACTAAGTCTTTTAAACGCAGCGCATGGGAACTAAAGCTGTCATTGGCAGTTTGTTGTTCGGATAACTCTTCGTCTAACTGAGCAATCTTTTCAGCAATTTCAATAGCTAATGCTTCATTACCTTTGTCTAGCGCTTGGGCCACATAACCCTCGTGTTCGGTAACGCTGCGCTTTAAGCGATCAATTTCACGACTGGCCTGCATTTCTTTTGCCATGACATCAGTTAACTCACGCTTTGCGCGAGTTAAATGCTTTTCTGCATCACGAATTTCTTGTTCAAAAATACGGGTTGAGTTTGCGTCAACGACAGTCTGGCCAACTTCGGTTGCACCACCACGAAACGCTGTAAGAATCTTGTTTAGAATGCCCATAATTGGCTCCTTAGTTTAAAAATTCGACGAGTTCGTCGATAACTTCCAGACAGTTGTCTGACAGAACGGCTAATTCTTGTTCAATTTCTTCCATGCTTGATTGCACAGACAAAGCACCGTAAACCACATATTTATCATCGATTTTCGCAAATGATGATAATGGCATTGGAATGTTGAGCTCTAACATGGTCTCAAACATTTCAGCGCGGCGATCTTGGTTTACTTCGTTTTCGCCCCACAGATAACTGATACACAATATTTGGTTGTCAGTTACTGATACAAACACCGGAATTTCTTCACGGCTGACAATATTGACTTGTAACACTTCAACATCACCGTCAATCGGATAACAATCAAACTGAAAACCGGTTTTGCTTTGATCGCAAAGTCCATTTAGGTGACTTGCAATGGTATGGATGTTCATATTTGTCCTTAATTGACATATTATGTCTGTGAGTAACGATAGCATCTAGACATAATATGTCAAGCGCTATCTGGTTCAATTAAAAAAGATTAATTACTTCATATTCTGACCAAGCTGCTAGGTGGTAATGATACAGCTGTAATGAACCAATTTCGTTTACGTTAATGCTATCGATATCATCATAAAAATCACCCGGGAATTCAAATGAAGCCTTGATTAAGCCTGGGGTTAACCATTCTTCTGGCACTGGTAGTGTCTGTAATGTCGCGAGTCGTTGTTGTGGGTTTTTGCCCATTTTACTGCCCATGCTCCAGCCCCATTCACCAAAGCTAGGCACATTATGATGATACTGTTTTACATTAAATCCTGCTGCAGTCAGTGTCTTGCCAACAGACATAAACGCTTTGCGTGCATGATAGGGGGAGGTTGATTGCACTGTGATGACACCATCGGCGCTGAGCAGCTCATTGAGTTTTCGGTAAAATAAATCCGAATAGAGTTTGTTTAAGTCAGGATGGCTTGGGTCGGGTAAGTCAACAATGATGGCATCAAACATTTGGCCTTTTTGGATCAGCTTATCAACCCCATTAAACGCATCGTCAACGACCAGCGTTAATCGTGGATCGTTTAACGAATTTCCATTTAATGCTAGTAATGCATCGCTCAAACGTTGCGGCATATCTGCTGGCGGTGATGTAAATAAGCTCAACAAGTCTTGATCTAAATCCATCAATGTAACCGCTTTAGGTTGCCATTTGAGCACTTGTTTTAAGCCTAAACCATCGCCGCCGCCAATAATGAGCACGTTATTGTGCCGGGCACTGGCCGCTAATGTTGGATGAACTAAAAAGCTGTGGTAAATATGCTCGTCGCTACTAGAGAATTGCAAACGCCCATTGATGTATAAATTATAAACTGGCGCTAACCCTCCACCACGTAAACGCTCAGTAAAGTTGAGCTGCTGGAACCGGGTTGCTTTGGCATACACTACATGATCTTTATACAATAGATTATTAAAATGTTGTTCCCAATTAGGGCCTTTAACCGCTAAAATTCCAATCACAACACTGGCAATAATATGGCCAATAAGCAGCCATTTAACATGACGAATTTTGGCCCAAAAGCGCCAAATAAATACTAGTCCAGCGAGTAAATTAACACTTGCGGTTAGCGCAGCCGCTAATTGAATATCAATGGCTAGCATAAAGCCGACCCAAATAGCCGCGCCTATACCTGCACCAATGTAATCGGCACCATATATGGTGCCGGCATTATGCAGTAAGTGCGCTTCAGATAAGGATTGCCGAACGCGAGCAATAAGCGGAATTTCCATACCAATCATTAACCCAAGCAATACACCCCATACATAAGGTAAGTATTTGCTGAGGGTTTGCAGGCCAGCAATAAAGCCGCCATTGGGTAAATGATCAGGAGGCAGACCCAGCGTATTGGCTATAGCTAAAGGAAGTTGTTGGCCAAACCCAATGACCGCAGCGGTAACAATAATGGCAAACGAGCCGCACAGTGCTACTGTTAACTCGAGCATGGCAAAGCCTGTGAATGCGCATTTTATTTTACGGGCGGCAAATGCTCCTACGCCCATAGACACAATCATCAAACCTATCATGGTGTAAATAGCGGCTTCTAGCGCGCCTAAAATACGCCCCGCATAGTGCGATAATAAGTATTCATAAATAAGACCGCATCCCGCCAGCGAGGCCATAATGCCGAGCAATAAGGCATCATCAAGCCACGATACTTCACGGGAGGGAAGGGAACTTTGCTGTGGGTCCCCCGGTGTTGTGTTAACGGGAAGATCATCGAGCAAAGGTGTTGTCATAAATTAAGCCATTAACGCCGTAAGAATAAGAGCAACAGCAATACTAATTGCCATTTCAACGGCTGCAATACCAATGTTGTGTTGTTTTTCAACTTCTTCAGCCAGATTGATACCGGCTAACACCAGTTTTTTCACTATGGCGATCAACAGCGATAACACCACCAGCATGATCAGTGAAAAAACGCACCAACTAATAATGTTGCTTAAATGGGCGCTTGGGTCATAAACAATGAAATGGCTGGCCGCTTTAAAGCTTAACGCCATCGCTATCATATAGCCGCTGTGACGTAGTGCTAATGCGGTTTGATTTTGGGTTAATGCTTGTTGCATTGAGGCGCTTTGATTACGTTTAGCATAACGTTTTTCACGTAATCGAGTGAGTATGACTAGCATCAATTGTGAGATTAAAAATGCACTAAAAATACCAATAAAGGTATCTAGGGTAAGATCTTCTGCCCACATTAATACTGCGCGAATAATAATCGCAGTGGCAATGGCAGCCGCGGCGTCAACCACAGCAACAGAGACATTACCTTTAAGAATTTCATCGTTCTTAGCAAATTCATTTAAGGCTATTTTATCATGTAAAAACCGGCCTAATTTAATTAGCACTAAGCCAAACAAGCCGTAAGCCGACATGCCAATAGCTTCGGTTAAATAAGACGGTGCAGCTTCGCCAGTGATGGCCCCTGTAAGCACAATCCCTAATGCAGCGATCGCACCTGCGGTACTAATACCAAACGCAAAATTGTCGCGCTCTGCAAGCTCAGCACTGCTATTGACTTTAATGCTCCAACCTTGCAAATAACGCATCAACGCCAGTAAAATTATAGCGATGGTTAAATCAATGGCTAAAATAATCGCCAAATGTTGAGTTAAGCCATATTCTTGAAAAAATGTCATGGTGAGTCCTTACCTATTTTCCACGGCTAACACCGCGACTAGTGCGGCTGCTTGAGTTACGGAAACTACTGTCTTTTGAATAGCTCGAACGGAATTTTCTACTCGCGCTTTGGGTAGTGCTACTGGCTTTGGGTACGCTCGCACTTTGACGTGACAAGCTTGTTGAGCCTGTTCGAGTTTTGGCATAAGGGCTATCGAATCGTTTCCCTTGGCTGTTAAAACGTTTCTTGGTTTGTTCAAAGGTTTTTGCTTGCGAGGTCGCTTGGCTTGGTGATGTGTAACGGTAACGTCCTACATCATTGTAGTAGCTGTAGCCACGGTTACCTGACCAACGACCGTAACCTATTGGACGAGAGAAGTTAGAAAACATCGCATACATGCCATACCAAGCCCAGATTGAGGTGCCGCTTGAATTATTTTGCCAACTACCGTAAGACGGATTGCCCACCAGCTGACTACCAGCACCACTGCCTTCGGAGCCATTTGCCAGCGCTTCAGCTTCACGGCTGATAGCATTGACTCTGGCCAGTTGCCCATTAGACATATCGGCAACTACATTGACGGGATCGGACAGCATATCGTTATACAAACTGCTGTCGGCGGCTTGATAAATATTCTGTGCTTCAGCTAATTGCTGGTCTAAATCAATAAAGTTAGCGCTGTTGTTTAAGTCTTTATTACGACGGGTTAATGACGTAAACATTGGACCTTCTGTGCCAGCATCTTTAGCCAACTCTTCCAGCAATGGGGTTAAATCGGATTGACGCTGAGCGAGAATACGGCAGTATTGTTTGAGTAATGTCGCATTACGCAGCTGATTGTTGTTGAGCGAACTAGCCAACAGATCAAGACGTTGTTGGGCAAGTTGCTGGTACTGAGCAATTTGTTCCGGTCTGTTATCACCGCAACCGCCAAGGGTTAACGTGACAAACAATACGGTTATCAATGTGAGTACACGGGGGAGGTGACCTACCATGTTTTCTCCAAATGTAGATTTTTCATGTGCTAATTCAATATGACACAGGTTATAGTAATCTGGGTGTCAATGATATTAATCTGAACATTAGACTGACTGATAGATATACCACTCGCGACATAATATGTCCAACACTCATTTCTTTAGGGATCATTATTGCCATGCAAAACCAAGGTGACAAGGTATTATCTGCCGCGATGTTAGCCAGTGCAGATCGTTACTGGTTAAGACTCTGTGATGTTTGGCCTGAAGCTAAAACAGCACTGACCGCCGTGCAACAGCAAGAGTTAAAGACCGTATTTGGCTTGAGTGATTATATGGGAGAGCAACTTTGCCGTCATCCAGAATGGATTGTGCAGTTATTTAATGGCTTATTAGATGATGTTGTGCGCAGTGAGTTTGATGCTGGGTTACATTCGCTGTTAGCGGAATTAACGCAAGAAGAACAAGTTAAATCGGTTTTACGTCGTTATCGTAATGTGCAAATGGTTCGCTTAGCGTGGCGTGATTTTTTAAATTACACCCCAGTCGAAGAGTCATTACTCGATTTGTCTGCATTAGCAGAGGCATTGGTTATTGCTGGGCGAGATTGGTTATACCAAGAGATGTGTAAGCAATACGGTACACCGATGAGTGCAGAAGGTAAGCCACAACCTTTATTGATTTTGGGGATGGGGAAATTAGGCGGACGTGAGCTTAATTTTTCATCTGATATCGATTTAATTTTTACCTTTCCAGAACATGGTGAAACCGTTGGCGGTCGACGGACTCAGGACAATCAACAATTTTTTATTCGCATGGGCCAGCGTTTGGTTAATCTACTCGACCAAGTGACCGTAGATGGATTTGTATTTCGGGTCGACATGCGTTTACGTCCTTATGGTGAAAGTGGTCCTTTGGTGGTCAGCTTTAGTGGGTTAGAAGACTATTACCAAGAGCAAGGTCGCGATTGGGAACGTTATGCCATGGTCAAAGCGCGAGTGCTTGGTCCTTGGTCGGGCTATTGTGACGAGCTCCATGATTTATTACGCCCGTTTGTTTATCGGCGTTATATTGATTTTTCTGCCATTGAATCACTGCGTAAAATGAAGCAACTGATTGCCCAAGAAGTTAGGCGTCGTCAGTTAACTGACAATATTAAGCTTGGTGCTGGCGGGATCCGTGAAGTCGAATTCGTGGTGCAAAGTTTTCAGTTGATCCGTGGCGGACGCGAGCCTGCATTGCGACAGCAAAGTTTATTTGGCGCCATTGATACCTTGTACAGCCTAGGGCAGTTGGAATATTTAGCCGTCGATGAGCTTAAACACAGTTATATTTTATTGCGTCGCGTGGAGAATTTATTGCAGGCCATTGACGATAAACAAACGCAAACCCTGCCCAATAATGAACTCGATTGGCAGCGTTTATGTTACCCGCTAGGGGTAGAAGACGAAGCGGCACTTCGCCAAAAAATCAACAAGGCGATGGCAACCATTCATGGTCACTTCAATGACACAGTAGGCGGGGCTGACAGCCACGAACATAATGATCATTGGACCTGTTTATTTTGGAATATTCAGCAAGATGAACACGCTAATGCCTTGTTGCAAGAGCAACAAATCGATGATGCCGAATTATGGCCACTATTAAATGAGTGGCATCAAACGGTGTCCAAACGTTCTATCGGGCCGCGAGGACGTGAAACGCTCGATAAGCTAATGCCTAAGTTGCTGGAAGAATTAGTCAATCAAGTTAAACCGAGTCAAGCGTTTAAACCTGTGTCAAAAGTGCTGGATAAAATCTTAACCCGTACCACTTATCTAGAGCTTTTGTGTGAAAACCCGGGCGCTCGACAGCAGTTAGTCAGTTTGTGCTGTGCAAGTCCTTGGATTGCGCGCGAGCTGGCCAATTTCCCGATGCTGCTAGATGAGTTAATTGATCCGTCGCAGCTGTATGACATTACCTCGATTGATGATTACCCTAGCGAATTACGTCAGTACTTGTTACGGGTACCAGAAGATGACATGGAACAGCAAATGGAAGCGTTGCGGCAGTTTAAATTGTCTCAACAGCTCAAGATTGCTGCCGCCGATGTGACTGGCGTTTTACCTGTGATGCAGGTAAGTGATCATTTAACCTTTTTAGCCGAAGCCATTATCGAGCAAGTCGTGCTGCAAGCTTGGCATCAAGTGGCGTCTCGCCACGGTATTCCCGAGGAAACTAGCCCTAGCAACATGGGGTTTGCGGTGATTGGTTACGGTAAACTCGGTGGCATTGAGCTAGGTTATGGTTCTGATTTAGATTTGGTTTTTTTACACGGTCATACCGGTTCTGGCACTACAGATGGCAAACGCCCGATCGACAATGGCTACTTTTACTTAAAACTGGCGCAGCGAATTGTGCATTTATTTGCCACCCGCACAACCTCGGGTGAATTATATGAAGTCGACATGCGTTTACGACCCTCTGGCGCATCTGGCTTGTTAGTCAGTGAAATTGAGCATTTTGGTGCCTATTTACAACAAGAAGCCTGGACGTGGGAGCATCAAGCTTTAGTGCGGGCTCGTTTTGTGTTTGGTGATTATTCGCTGGCAGGACGCTTTAGTGAGCTACGCTCGCAAGTCTTGCAAATAGAGCGAGATAAAGTGGTATTGGCCAAAGCCGTCAGGGACATGCGTATCAAAATGCGTGAGCACTTGCTCCGCGTTGAGCCAGGGCAATTTGATTTAAAACAGAGTGCTGGTGGGATTGCTGACATCGAATTTATCGCTCAGTACCTAGTCTTAGCCTATGCCTACCAATATCAAGAGTTAACCATTTGGTCTGATAATGTGCGTATATTTGAAGTATTAGCTGAGTTGGAGTTATTGCCTATCATGCAAGCCCAGCAGTTAACTCAAACCTATTGCTGGCTCCGCGACGAGAATCATGAACTGACATTGCAACAATTACCCAGTAAATTATCCAAGCAAAGCGTGCAGCAAAAAACAGAAAGTGTGGTGGAGATTTATAATCATATTTTAGGGGTTGACGGTTAATTAAATGGATCCAGGTTGATATCTCGTCAGTTAACAGCGGTTTTCAGCATCGATTGGGTTGATAAGTTTAATCGACTCCCAGTGCTAATGATTTAAGTCTGTGCAATGTGAAGAGGTATGCGAAATCCACCAAGATATTTCATGTTGTGGTCATGCCATTAACCTGCAAGGTATTAGCGCGTTTTGAGCAGAAGGTGGTTCAACATCAGCTTGGATACAGCAAGCCTTAGCGCCACGCGTATTAGTAAAGCTGTGGTGCATCGACCAGCAAAGCCGTGATTAACTTCATACCATTATCAGCTTAACGTCGATAACGCGATGTTGGTTGATAAAGCCGCTCATCATCAGGCTAAATAATACCGGATGAGATAAACCAATACTCACTTGAGGCATTCGTTTTGGTTCAAATAATATGGGCGTTAAGCTAATTTATAACGGTTTACCCTAGTATCTGCGCAATCCACAATTGGTAGACGGGTAGGCCTATTAATACGTTAATCGGAAACGTTATCCCCAGCGACGCCAACATAGCCAAGCCGATATTCGCATCCGGTATCGCCGCCTTAATTGCTGCAGGAGCCGCAATGTAAGATGCACTGGCACTTAGGGCTGCAAGCACCAAAATACTGCCAGAGGGTAAATCAAGTAACACCCCTAAACCGATACCCGCCCAAGCCAGTACAAATGGAATGACCGCTGCAAATAATAATAAACGCCATTGCTTGTATGGGATCGGTAAGCACACTTTAGCGGTACTAATCCCCATTTCTAATAAGAATAGTGCTAACAAGGTTTTAAAACCCGCCAATAACATTGGTGTGAGTGGTGCCATGCCGCTGGAGCCATATATCCAGCCTATGACCACCCCACCACAGAGCAACACAACTCCGCGACTTGTCAGGGCTTCGTGCAATACGCTGCCAGCCGAAGCGTGTTGACTATTTCCTGCGGTTTTGGCTTGTAAATAACGATGTAGCCATAACATGATAATAATCGCAGGCAGTTCAAGTAACACCAGATACAATGTTGTTTCAGGTCGTAAAGGCCATTGAGATTGATCGACCATGGTCATCACCACGGCAAATGTTCCCGCACTGACTGAGCCATAATGGGCCGCAATGCTAATGGCTTCTTTTTGTGGTAATTGAATTAATTTTCGAAGCAAAGGGTAAAGAGTCAGTGGGATAATAAACCCAAGTGCAATAATAGACAGTAATTCAGTGATCGCTAAATTTTTGGTTTCACCATGCAGTGCCATTCCGCCTTTAAGTCCTAGCGTCAGCATTAGCAAGATGGACAGGGTTTCGTAGGTGGCTTTAGGGACTTTTAAATCTGATTTGATCAGTCCAGCAAGCAAACCTAGGGCAAAAAAGGCAATCACAATATCAGGCATGGTATAGGTTCAGTCTGTTATAAAGTATGGTGATTTTGCCTTGTTGTGTTAACAAATGGAAATGTTTTAACTGAAAAAGAAACTGCAATACTGAGCCGCTTTAAACTAAGCCGTTCGATTAAGGACTGATCGATTCAATGCAGATCGATTGCTGAGGGATCTATTCAATGTAGGTCGATTAATGACTGAACTATTTAGTGCAGATCGATTACTGAGGGATCTATTCAATGCAGATCGATTAATGACTGATCTATTTAGTGCAGATCGATTAATGACTGGCCTATTAAAAACTGATCTATTAAATACTGATCTATTGAGGGCTGATCTATTAAAGGCAATCGGCGTATAGTATCTTTAAATAGCAACATAAAAAATTAACAGCAGAGCATGACATGAAAAATGAAATTGATATTCACCGTGCGTTAAAAGTATTTAACAAAGTCACCCAACATGGCGAAAAGCGTGCCATTGAAGACGGTCATTTTGGCCATGATTATTGGTTATGTGGCATTAGCGCGCAAACAGACCATGATGGTTATACTATTACCTTATCTGACGCTCAGGTCAGCTTAACGGTGTTTTTTCACAATAAATATCAGTTCGAATATCCGACCAGTGATGCCCTTGACAACTTCTTACGTCGTTTTAATGACGTTGAAAATTACCAAGCATCTTAGTCTAGCGCTAGGTGACTAAGCACCGTTAGCCTTAGTCATACAGGCTTATTTTACGCCCATTGTTGCATTTCAATAAGGCGACTATAAGTGCGTCGAAACTCAAACTGTAATGCCCCATTTAGATACAAATCTTCTAAGCTGGAATGGCTATTGAGGATTAACCTCACTTTTTGATCGTAGAGTTCATCCACTAAACTGATAAAGCGCCGAGTGGGATCGTCTTCACTGGCATACGCCAGTTGTCTTTCGCCTGTGGTCGTCGCTACCGCGCCATCTTCAGTGCCGCGCGCTTTAATCCAACTGCGTACTTCGCCGCCTAATGTAGGCACATTGCTGAGTAAAATATGGCTAAATTGTCCCGCCAGTTCAATATAATCCAATGCCGATCGCGGACCTTGGCACAAGGCTGAAAATTCAAACCAAGCAAGTTGTCCATATTGGGCCGCAATGGCAATATCGCGATGACAAACCTCAATTGAATCTGGATGACTTATGATGCTGGCATTAGCTTGTGGATATTGTTGACATAATCGTTGAAAAACGGCTTCAGGCTTCGTTGATGAAGGCAGTTTCAGCCAAGCTGCTGGCGTTGCAATTGTAGATAGTGTTGCGGCATTGGTTGGTAAACGATGATCAACAGGGCCGTTTAAATGGATTGTCTGGGTGTATTTAAGCAGGAGATCGATCGTCGGTAAAAAACGATCGCGCTGTAAACCATTTTTATATAAGTCCACTATGGGCACATTTGAGGTTGCTACTAAGGTCACGCCTGATTGAAATAAGGTTTCAAATAATCGGCCCAGTAAAATAGCATCGCCAATGTCAGATACAAAAAACTCATCAAAGCAAATTACAGAGTATTTCGCCGCGATCTGCTTAGCAATATGAGTTAAGGGATCGCGGATCCCCGATGTCTGATTTAATTGCTGGTGGAGCATGGCCATAAAACGATGAAAGTGTAGGCGTAATACCGTTTTTTTTGCTTTAAGTAACCCACCACACTCGCTCCGATCACACAGGCCCTGATACAACAAATCCATCAAAAAAGTTTTTCCTCGGCCGACATCCCCCCACAAATATAAGCCCCGAATGACCGGTTGTGCTGAAGTATATTGCTGATAGAGCGAATCTAAGGCGAGTATTGCTTGATGTTGCGCGGGATCATCAACAATATTTTGTTGAACGCGCTGCTGGTAGGCTTGTAATGGAGACATAACACTTAAGGTAAATTGTTGACCTGGGTAGTATACCATTAACGGTTCTCTTTATTATGGTGTGCATTTCCTTTAAGCTCTCGTGACAAAAAATAACAAATCATTAACTCTGAGCATTAACCCTGAGCATTAATCCTAACAAGGACCTAGAAATGAATAATAAAAATAAGGGGATGACCTATATTGGTGCCGATATGGCATTGGAAGGCGATGTCCGCATCCAAGGCCCTGCCATTGTCGCAGGCCAAACTAAAGGTACCATTAATTCAACTGATCAAATAAAAATTGAGCTGGGTGGTGTGGTTGAAGGTGACGTTTTTTGTCAAGAGATGCGTGTCTCGGGTTTATTTAAAGGCAAATTACATTGTAATAAGTTAGTCATTGTCAGCTCGGGCATTGTTGAAGGTGAGGTGTCGAGCCATCAAATGGAAATTTATGATGGTGGCCAATTTATCGGTATGCGCACCAAGGGACCCGATGCGTTGGGGTTACCTCAAGCTGACGAACCAACATCAGATCAACCGTCATATCAACATTCACATCAATCGAGTGCCGTTACTGCAGCCCATTCACCTTTTTATGCCCGTAAAAAATTCACTTACGCGGCAGTTGCTGCCATCGTGATTATTGCTGGCGTAGTATTACAGCCCACAATCAGTTTGGCGCTAGATAATGACCAAGCGCTATCTTTTGATATCACTCAAGCTAACGTGGCGCAATATCTGCAACCAACATCGAGTGTCACAGAAGACTCTGCGGAATTGGCTAAGCAGAGCGAAGCGTTAATCAATGTAGATCAAACTGACTTGAACATGTCCATGGAAGATTTACCTGCGTTAACGAAAACCACTGAGGCACTCGGTGATAGTCAGAATGTGAATGATAACGATAATGTAGAGCAGAGCGGGTCGGGTCGACCATAAGCACACCTGATAAGTAACCTCATCTCTTATCCGGAGTAGAGGTTAAGTCATAATTTTTGCTATCAAGCTTATAAAAAATGGCTTTGTTAATCACAGTGTTTACTGAATTAACAAAGCCATTGTTGTTATGTCTGCAGAAATCCAAACACCTTTATGGGTTAATGCTTACGGATTAATCCGAGTTGGCATTCCGGTGCGTTGTTCAAGCAAACGCTTTAATGTGAATGAGTCAGTGTCTGGGTGAGCAATAAAGCGAGTTATTTGCTTATCTAATAATAATGCCACGGGCTCTTGTGAATCAAATTCAGCTTGAGTGCGTGATAGTGGCTCATGCACTTCTAGATAACGGTTACCATCAGGCTCTTCAGTGGCTTTAATCGGTTGGTTAATAAACTCAACGCGAGTGCCAACAGGTATGCTGTTAAATAAATATTCAATGTCTTCATCACGCAAACGAACACAACCAGAACTTACCCGTAAACCAATACCAAACGTGGCATTAGTGCCATGAATAGCATATAAGTTACCCACATAGAGTGCGAATAAACCCATTGGGTTATCAGCGCCAGCAGGCCATACTGCCGGTAATGTTATCCCTTTTGCAGCGTAAGATTTACGAATGTTAACGGTGGGTGTCCAAGTTGGGTTTGCCCGTTTTCGTTGTATTGTTGTCACCCAATTTTCTGGGGTGTCTTTACCAATTTGACCAATACCGATAGGCAATACTTCAACAGTGTCTTTTCCTTTAGGGAAATAATATAAACGCATTTCAGCGCTGTTAATCACCACACCTTCATGCTTAGTGTTAGGTAGAATTAACTGATGTGGGATCAATAAAGTACTACCGACTTTTGGCAAAAATGGATCAACATCTGGGTTTGCTTCTAATAAGTTAGTTAACCCTAGCTGAAATTCTGAAGCAATTTGCTCTAGGGTTAGCTTTCCCTCAGGAACAACATAATATTGATTTTCACCCACTAAATTGCTGCCTTTGGCAGGTAGACGATATTCAACTGCTGCACAGGAAAAACTTAATATAATGGCAGTCGCTCCAATTAACGAAGCGCGTAACGAATTTATCATAAGGGTTATATCATTCCTAAAAACAGGCGTTAAGTTAGTCAGACTACAATATCTTACCAAGCATGACTATTTTGTACAGGTCATTTGTACAGATTATTAGGGCGCATCCTCACTTATTACGCCTAATAATTCAACTCATTTTTTCACTTTGGCTATTTTAATCCCAAGCGTTTAGCAAGCCGATGTAAGTTACCTGAGTCGATTTGCAATTGGCGTGCGGTTGCAGCCCAATTACTCCCTTGTTGGGTAAATATTTGTTGAATAAATTGATTTTGAAACTGATCGGTTGCATCGCGTAAGCTTGTTTGTGGTAAAGAGGTTATCGACTGTTTAACCGTGAGTTTTTTGTATGATAACGCAACAGAGTGCGAGGTATCTGCAAATTCAAAATGGCTATTTTTAATCATACACATGCCATCTTTTTGGCTTTGGGATTTGGCTAATACGGCGGCTCTATGGATAGCATGTTCAAGTTCTCGCACGTTACCAGGCCAATCATATTGTTCAAGTAATTGCAGTGATGCAGGTTCTAGCCCTAAATGAGTTAAGTGTAACTGTTGGCGATAGCGTTCGATAAAAAAGCCTGCTAACAAGTGAATATCCTGCTGGCGCTCTCTTAGCGGTGGTACGACAATGGGAAACACGCTTAAGCGATGATATAAGTCGGCTCTAAATCGACCTGCTAATACTTCGCTTTTGAGATCTTTGTTGGTCGCGGCAATAATACGCACATCCACTTTTAGACTGCGATCATCGCCGACTTTCTGTAAATCTCCGAATTGTAGTACGCGCAGTAACTTGGCTTGCAAGTTAAGCGCGAGTTCACCAATTTCATCCAAAAATAATGTGCCTTTATCAGCCATTTCAAATTTGCCGCTACGATGACTAATGGCGCCAGTAAAGGCGCCTTTGACATGACCAAAGAGTTCACTTTCGGCAACGGATTCAGCCAGCGCGGCACAATTTAAATATACTAAGGGCTTATTGGCTCGCACAGAATGTTGATGGATAGCTTTAGCTATCAGCTCTTTACCCGTACCCGTTTCTCCTAAAATCAACACATTGAGTTCAGTTGCCGCGACCACATTAACTTCATTAAGCAGCAATAAAAGATTATCTGCTTGACCGATTATTTCGGTGTCTGGGTTAAGTTGTCCTGATGGTTTTGCGTCGGGGATTGTAAGGTTGCTCGCTTGTTTTTCAAGCTCATCAATCAGTAATGCATTGTTTAGAGACGCTGCCGCAATGGCGCTAAAACTGCGTAACTGATGATTACTGTATTGATCAAATTTATGGGGATCGATGGCATCAATGGTTAATGCGCCAATGAGTTGTTCATTGGCAAATAATGGTAGGCCAATACAGGCATGTACTTTTAAGTTACCTTCTACATTAGGAATTAAGCCATCGTAAGGATCGGCAAGTTCGCTGTCGGCAGGAAATCTTACGATATCACCCGCTCTGGCAATGGCTTCAAGCCTTGGGTGTTCGTTTAAAATAAACCGCCGCCCCAGTACATCAGCACTGAGTCCATCAATCGCCAAAGGGGTAAATTGATGACCTTGAAATGATAATAGCGCCGCCGCATCGCAATCGAGGGTTTCTCTTACTGTGGTGACTAAACGTGAAAAACGATCGCGATTAGACAAGTTAGCGGTAATATCAAGTGCGATACGGGTTAAGTCTGCTTGACTCAATGCCATGTCAAACTCCAGTTAACTACAGGGTGATGTCATTATGACAAGTGTGAATATAACAACAAGGGTAAAGAGCATAATCTTGATACAAAAAGGGGCCTCGATGGCCCCTTATATGATATTTATCAAAACATGTTTATCAATGTATAGCTTAGCTATTGGTTAATACGGCAGCTTGGTTAGCTTTTGCCCCTTTGCTGACGATAGCTTTCTTGATAAGGTCATATAAGAACGCCGCCATCAATAACCCACCAATACTGAAGATAATATCACCAAACATTCGCATCCAGACGAGGTTTTCAACCAAGTCGCTATGGATCACCGCTGGTGAACGGGCATACCAGTAGCCGTGGTCAATAACCGCAAAAAATTGCACGATACCCACAGGCAGTAGCGACATAAATACCATTGCCGCTAAACCAATATTGAGCGTCCAGAATGCCCCTTTAAGGTATTTGTGGTTCCATTGCATATTGCCAGTTAATCCACGAAGACAGAATAGCATTAGCCCTATGCCTAGCATGCCATACACTCCCATAAACGCAGCGTGAGCATGAGTTGCAGTGGTGTTTAAGCCTTGAATAAAGTACAACGAAATAGGCGGATTGATTAAGAAACCTAATACCCCAGCGCCAATCAAGTTCCAAAATGAAGTGGCCACAAAGAACATAATCGCCCAGTGATAACGTTCCATCCAAGGACTTGCTTTACGTAAGCGATAGGTTTCCATGGCTTCAAAACCAATTAACGCTAGCGGCACGACTTCAAGCGCCGAGAAGATAGCACCCCATGCAATGACAGAAGTTTGGGTACCGGTAAAGTATAAGTGATGTAAAGTACCGATTAAGCCGCCGGTTAAAAACACTACCGTTGAGAACAATACTGCACCATTGGCGCTGCGGGCACGGATAAGACCTAAGCGAACTAACATAAGCGCAATGACAGAGGTGGCAAATGTTTCAAAGAAGCCTTCAACCCACAAGTGCACCACCCACCAACGCCAGTATTCAGCAATCGCTAGGTTTGAGTGTTTGCCCATAAACAGGCCGGCACCGTAAAATAAGCCAATCGCGACACAAGAGGCATACAGAACCCAAATCACCGGTTGCATGTCGTTGCTGACTTTTAAGGCTGGACGCATTGATGCGGTCACTAACGCTAACCAAATTAATAAGCCCGCCAGCAATAACACTTGCCAAACGCGACCTAAATCAATGTATTCATATCCTTGGTGACCGAATAGGAAGTTCATGTCCAGATCAAAGTATTGTTGTACGCCAAGCCATTCACCGGCCATAGAACCGAGTACGATAACAACTAATGCGCCCCACAGAATGTTTACTCCTAAGCGTTGATACTTAGGCTCGTATCCTGATAGTGCTGGCGCGATATACAGCCCTGTGCCTAACCAAGCTGTGGCAATCCAAAATACCGCTAGTTGAGTATGCCAAGTACGAGTGACCGAGTATGGGAGTATTTCTGATAATGGGAAACCATAAAACTCTTGGCCTTCAACTGCGTAATGCGCGGTAATACCGCCCACTAATATTTGCAGTAAAAACAGGCCAATAGCGGTTACAAAATACTTGCCGACGGCTTTTTGTGATGGCGTCGGTTTGGTAAAAAATAATGGATCATCTTTGGCCGCTTCCGGTAATGCTTCTTCTTTGCAGCAGGCATGGTGCCAAATCAACATGGCAATACCTAAGATCAATGTCACCAAACTTAATACTGACCAAACAATGTTATCTGAAGTCGGTATATTGCCGATTTGGGGATCATACGGCCAGTTATTGGTGTAAGTGTACTCATAGCCAGGACGTTCGGTTACTGCTGCCCATGCTCCCCAAAAGAGAAAACCGTTTAATAATTCACGATGCTCGGCATCAGTGATGGTCCCTTCTTTCATGGCATATTGTTCGCGCAGTGATGACAGTGCTGGGTCGTCACCAAAGAGTGATAAATAGTGTTGACTGACTTCATTTATCGCAGCAATACGCACATTTGATAATGCGACATATGTATTGCCATCAGCGCCTTCAATGACAGTATTATGACGAATATCATTTCTGAGGCCTTGTTCTAAACCTGCCTGCTGCTCAGAATCAAGTTCAGCAAAATCGCGATTATAACGATCAATTGCGGTGATTGATAACCAAGCTTGTGCTTCACGGTGTAACCAATCAGCAGTCCAATCTGGTGCTACATACGACCCATGTCCCCAGATCGATCCCAATTGATGACCGCCCATAGAACGCCACACAAGTTGACCTTGTTCAATATCATCTTTGGTAAATATGGGTTGGCCACTGGTGTCAGTAAAAGCCGTTGGAATAGGGGGTTTTTCTCGATATATGCCACTGCCTAAACTGAGTAATACAGTGAAGGAAGCAACGAGCACGATTAGCAGTGCAATGCCGGTGAGTTTGTTTTTGCTCATAAATCCTCTTAGCGCAAAGTCATTTTGATACAGATAGCATGTAATAGCATAAGTCGTGCCAACTATTTTTAGTTAATTAAAGTATTGATATATATGTATATTAATTTAATCCCAATTGAATTAAATTGTCATTTAGACATTGTTTAATAATTGTAAATACGACACCGTTGTCATATTTACAATTATTAAATGTGATCATGGTCACCTTGTTTTATTACAAAGGGAGAATGGGTTGAACATGTCGAGTATGAATAGATAAAGCCGATGATAGGCATTTTAGGTCAGACTAATATTCAGTTGATTAATATTTTAAAGTCTATATATCAAGTATTTAGTTAATTTATTAAGCTTTTTTAACTTCAAGTAAGCAATTGAGCTATTTACTTAGCATGCTAACTAGTTATAATGCTTAGCAAGCTAACTAAATGGCAAGTTAATATGTATAACGAATTAGAACGACTAAAAGAGCTGCATCTTGCGGAGCAACTAGGAAGATTGCATCGATTATGGCGCACAGCCGCAGATGTTGAATTAATTCCACTAGGGTTAACTCATCCTCGTTGGACTGCATTATGGAAACTATTACGTTTGGGTGACGATGTGAGTCAAAAAGTGCTAGCCGATGCGTTAGAAATAGAGCTGCCATCGTTAATGCGTACCTTGGGTCAATTAGAAGCGCAAGGCTATATTAAAAGGCGTTGTTGCGAAAACGATAAGCGCGCTCGAATAGTGAGTTTGACACCGCAGGGGATCGACATTCTTAAACAAATAGAAACACGGATTATGCAAATTCGTGCTGAATTACTCAATGGCATTAGCAGTCAAGAATTAAGTGAGTTTGAACGTGTGATCAGTCTGATTAGTGATAATGCCATGGCTAAACTTGATCCGTCTGCCGACCCTTTTGGTGAGAAATAACATGACTCCAGATCAACAATTTGCCCGCCTCGTTAAGATAGCCATTTTGATGTTTGTTATGGTCTTCGGCTACTTTATGTTTGCTGATGCCGTTATCCCTTTAACCCCTCAAGCGATGGCGACCAGAATAGTGACAAAAGTCACCCCCCAAGTCAGTGGGAAAATAGCGACTATTGCCGTAGCCAATAATCAAGTGGTAAAAAAAGGCGATGTGTTATTTAAGATTGACTCAGTTCCTTACGAGCTTGCCGAAGAACAAGCACAGTTAGCACTGGAACAAGCAAAACAAGATAACGCTGAACTTGATGCTGCCTTATTAGCGGCCAAAGCAGATGTGCAAGCCAATAGATCCAATGCCAAACAAAAGCGCAGTGAGGCGAAGAGAATTGACTCTTTATTTTTGACTCACGGAGTGTCTCAACAACTTAACGATCAGACTGGCAGTGATGCGACGACTGCAGAGGCCAACTTACAGGCCTCCAATGCGCGCTTAGCAAAACTAAAAGTCAGTCGTGGTCGTTATGGTGATGGAAACTTAAAAGTTCGCCAAGCACAGAATCGCTTAGAGCAAGCTGAGTTGAATCTGTCATATACTCAAATTCGAGCCGATCAAAATGGTATCGTGACTAATTTACAGCTGCAGGTAGGTAGTTTTGCTTCTGTCGGTCAACCATTATTAGCATTAGTGTCGGATAAGGTTGATATCATTGCTGATTTTAGGGAAAAAAGTCTTCGCGGTATTGATATTGAGTCGAGTGCTTTTATTGCATTTGATGGCGAACCTGGACGTTTATATCGTGCGCAAGTGAGTTCAATTGATGCTGGAGTCAGCGCCGGACAGTTTGAAGCGAATGGTCGTTTGGCGGCACCACAAGAATCTGCTCGTTGGGTACGCAATGCTCAGCGCTTACGTTTACACCTTGAGCTTGACCAGCAAGCCGTTAATCTACTGCCAGCAGGCGCGCGTGCCACTGTACAATTAGTGCCCAATAGTGGTTTGCTTGGCTTTATTGCCAAGGTGCAAATTAAGGTCATTAGTGTGCTGCACTATATTTATTAAATGACATCTTACATTTAATCAGTATTTCTCTAATCCATAACAATGGCTGACTTTCTCTTTGGTGGTTGCTTTTTTTAGCAAACGCATCAATCAGGATGAGTTCTTTATTGTGGAATATTTTCCCCGACGCGTAGGTATTTCAGATGTTGTTACGCCATAGTCCTTTGACTAAAAACGATTTACGTCAATGCTTGCGCATTGCAACAGGCGCAACGCTAGGGTTTGCGATTTGTAAGTTTTTCGACCTAAGTTATGGGGTGTTTTTTACCGTAACCCCAATGCTATTACTCGGACTTGTGCCCGTGATGAATGCGCATGCGATGCGTCAACTGTTGGCATCATCGGTCATGGCTGGGATTGAGGTCGGTATTCTAGGTGGTTTATTTGGTTCTCACCCAGGGATGATATTGCCCATCGTTTTTGGGCTTTTTTTGTATCGATTTGCGGCAATGTCACGTGGAAGCTTGTTTTTATTCGGTGCTAATGGGGTGATCAGCTTAAGTATTATGCTGCACTTTGCCAGTTATCCGAGTGTGGATATTAACAATCTTATTTTTAGCAATTTTTGGGCGACGGCAGCGTCGGTGATCATTGCTTATGCCATGACCGCCCTATGGCCCGATGTTGAACCTCGCTCGCCAATGGCAGCCGTGGTTAAAGCGCCTAACCGTATGCGCCACGAAGCTTTGTTGGGGGCATCAATTGCCACCGCATCATTTTTGGTATTTCAGGTGTTTAATTTACAAGATTCCATGTCAGCCCAAGCCACCACTTTGTTATTGTTATTCCCAATGCATTGGAATGGCGCACTCGGTTACGCCCGAAAACGGGCTATCGGCACCTTGTTTGGGGTAACATTTGGGTTGCTGGTGCAAGGATTACTTTATGATTGGTCTGGGTTACTTATTTTTGTTATACCACTATTGTGGATAGGCCTTATGTTATTTAGCCAAGTGCATGTGAGAGAGGCGAGTGGTTCAGGAGTAGGGTTTGGCGCTATGACGACCTTAGGTATTTTGTTTGGTCAGTACTTAACCCCCCAAAATGATCTGATTTTTAGTGCTTTATACCGTGTGAGTAGCATTTTGGTTGCGATAGTAGCGACATTATTATTGTGTTATCTAATGCATCGTTTATTGAATCAATTTGCAGCGACTCGATTTGGGTGAACAATTGATGTGTGCGGTAAATCGATCTTATTTGCTTATTTGCTTATTTGCTTATTTGCTTACCGATATTTATCAACAGTGGGCTTACTTCTATTGCGATAGGTAAGTGGTTATTAAAGTATTAGACTGCTTTTGAAGAATAATGTGCTTATTAACTGACAATATTAGATATTAGATATTAGATATTAGATATTAGGTATTAGGTATTAGATATTAGATATTAGATATTAGATATTAGATATTAGATATTAGGTATTAAGTATTAGGTATTAGATATTAGATATTAGGTATTAAGTATTAAGTATTAGATATTAGGTACGGTTAGTTTTATAGACATAATTACTATATACATTCGGTATATAAATGCTAATAGTAATGAATCGTATATAAAAGGATTTAACATGATGACAAAAAATACTATTATTTTTAGCTTAATATTAAGCTTTCTCGCTTTCGCTCCATTTAAAAGCCAAGCAAACCAATTGCCTGAGTGCAGTACATCCGAATGTGTCGAATACTTTAAAGCCTATCGTATTTTAACTAAACGAGGTCACTCCTCAGCGATGGGCATGTTAGGTGAGTTTTACTATGTTGGTTATGGTACTGATAAAGATATAGACATGGCATTAAAATGGTATCGTCGCGCAGGTAAATATGGCGTTATGGATGCCAAATACAAAGCGGGTGTATTGTACTTACAAGATACGCATTTAAAAGATATTGACGAAGGCGTTGAATATTTAGAGTACGCATCAAAGAGAGGGCATGGACCAGGGCTACCGCATGAGTGTTTAATTTTTAACCTAACCACTGAATCCAGCCTTTAATACTGCTTCAAGCATCGATGGATTCATCATGCATCGCTTTTGCTTTCCAACAATGCTTATCTTCGTCGGCTCTGCTCGTAACATATTCAAGCTCATATGACGCAGACATGATAGATTTTCCGCCCCGTGTGCGTTGTATATTTGACATGCATCCTCACTCATACTGACATCAAGCACCCAGTGCATCGATTCTATGCCCCAATGTTCTCGGACAGCTATCGCTGCTTGCTCAGCACTTAACTCCTTAGAACTAATGTAATAACGATACTCAAGTTCGATTGGTTTTCCTTTCTCAAGGCGACAACTTTCAACCATAACGATATTTTTTAGCTCTTTCCACTTTGAAAAGTCACCGAGTAAGTTTTTACTATCAATAACATAGCACTGTCGACACTCAGTACGTCCGTGACCGTGTTCAATTACGGATTTGTCCGTATTGTTAGCTCGCTGGAAAGCGAAGGCTTTTACTATTGCTTCGCGCAGCTTTCCCTGATTACTTTTAACGGCAAGCAGATAATCACCACCTTGGTCCACAATGGTTTTTGCTATCTTTGTTTGACAAGCCATCGCATCGATAGTCACTAACGCCCCTTTGATATCGAGCATTTTTATCAACTCAGGAATAGCTGTTATCTCATTACTTTTTTGTTCTGTTTTAAGCTGACCAAGTACTAATTTGTTTGATGAAGCATAAGCACTAATCATGTGTATGGTACAGGCTCTATCTTCACGATTGTATGACCCTCGAAGCGTTTTTCCATCGATAGCAATGACTTGGCCTTCAGTAAGGGTGTGTATCGAAGACATCCAATTGATAAAACATTGGTGAAACTGCTCAGGTTCAATGGTTGATATAATACGAGCAATCGTGTCATCAGCGGGAATGCCGTTCATGAAGAGGTTGTTGTTTTGAAACCAATCATGATGCCCAAGAATGTATTCGCGAATGTCAAACCAGCCTTTAGCGCCTGCGATAACGGCACATAGCGAACCAAACAGCACCTCAAAGAGGCAATAGGTCACTTTAGCCCCCTGGCGCTGGTCTGTTATTGTTTGGAAATGCTCTTTGAAGTGGTCAATATGCATGGTGTGCTCCCGAAAAAAGGGAGTATAAGATCATAGCGAGATGTTAACGTCAAATAGTGAGTTAAATTGTTTAAAAAACGTTCACGATCTCGCCCTGGGGCATGGACAGTCTTCGTATTTGTTAGGCAAAATGTATTTAGGTGGTGGTATGGTAGAGCAAGATTTGGCGCGTGCAGATCAATATCTTGCTAGAGCTTATGAAGAAAAAAATTTTGCAGCCAGAAATTATGGACAAGAACTTTACTTACATGAATCAACTAAAAAATTACCACTCAGAAAACTTTACGATTTAATTTCAAAAGATGTTGTCACCTTAACCCCAGAGCAAACTGGTTCAAATGAGCAAACTGCAGTGATCAATTTTCCTGAAGGTGAAATGGAAACCCTTGATGTGAAAATGGATACATTTGAAGGTATGTTTGGAACTCATATCGCCCAGTTAAACAATATGATCCCTGACACTTCAAAAGGCACTGGATCAAATATAGCAGGGCAGACATGTGCCACAATGTGGGGGTGTAGTAGTGAAGGCGACGGCGAACGTATCCAGGACGTCCTGTTATCTGATTGGGGCCTAGAAACACTTCAATTTAGGCTTGAAGGTTCAATATTTATTATCAATTAATAGCTGAGTACAAACTGGTTATTTTTGTTAGCAAGGCCAATGACAGAGCAATAGTGGGTTGTTGTAGTCAATGTCATAGTAAGCCGATCAACAAGCGGTTTGATAACCGTTTATTATCTTGAAATTCGTTAGATAAGGTTATGCTAACGCTAGTATAAAAAAGTGACTCATTGTGCTTAAGCAAGCGTCACTTTTTTATTTTCAAATCCCATAATGAATGTGTTTTACAGTAGATTATTGCCAGCCAATTTTCCACTGTTGCGGGTCTTTAAGATCGCGCCAGTCAATGACAAACTCTTGTGCATTCATTTCTGCACGGATAAGACATTCAACCACGTTTTGTTGTTCGTCATACTCGACTTTAGCGACAGTAAAATGCTTCAGCTTTTGAACCACGTTAACCTTGGTCCACTTACTATTAAGTAATTTTTTAGGATGAATTAGGTTCATATTCGTTCTCATGTTCACAGTATTTCGTTGCCCGTATTAACACTCATGTTATGACTCATACAGTAACTCATGGCGTACCTGATCAGTACTGGTGTTAGTCACTGTGAGAGTGACTAACTAATAACTGCTGCAATTGGCTTAGATCATTGATAATAATATCGGCCAAATGTTGATAAGTACTTTCAATCCCATGATTAATAAAACAGGCGATCATGCCAGCATTATTAGCCGCTTGAATGTCGTATAGGTAATCCCCCACATAGATAATATCTTGAGGGGCTATTTGCCATTGGGCTGCAATCGCCAGTAGAGCATCGGGTGCCGGTTTTGCTGGGTAATCTTCGCGGGTTAGCACGTGGTCGATAGCAATATTATTCTGTTTTACCTTTAATGCGCTTGCGGCAAGGCTGTTACGCGTTACGATGGCGATGGGTAATTTTGCCGCTTCAATGGCATTAATCAGCTCGGTCATTCCTTTGATGGGCTTGGCACTCAACGCATCTTGGTATTCATGATCTAGAATAATCTGCTTGGCATCGGCTTGAGTGGCTTTGCAGCTTAAGTCGTCGACATAGTTAAGTAAGTCTATGCCATCAGGGCAACCAATTTGCTGGCGAATTAAGCCGAAGTCTAAGCTGGACTCAACTAAGGTGCCGTCTAAGTCAAAAATAATGCCTTTTATTTGCATGGGTAAATTCAATGAATTCCTTTCTTTTCTCAATATTTATCGGTCAAACTGCATAGAGTGTAACTCAATTGCAAATGGACCTTGTTGTTTTTGTGCGACTAAAAATCCAACACGATTAATATCATTTAAATGTAATGTTGGTGCATTCGCGACTGCGCGTCCCCTAAAGCTGACCGTAAAATCTGCAGGGGTAAAAGCATGTTGAGTGAGTGTGTCTGCGCTAGTGGTAAAGTTAGCAACATAGGCTTCACCATAAGATAAATTCGGTGTTTTTAGCCGAATTTGATAGGTTTTTCCATCACCTTTAACCGCAATGACGAGTAATGATGCATCTGCAATTTGATGTAGTAGAGTCGACTCTATCGACGCAAAGCCGCCATTGTTTTCCAATGACACTGTGCCAGTAAATAATAACGCTTGCTGCGTAAGCTCAATTTGGCTTTGCGAGACGCCGCCCATCACAGTGTCATTATTGATGTTCCATTGTGTAAAGTGGCTCGGATCAGTAAAGTGAAATAGCATAGTGTCCTCACTTGCACTCCATACGGGTTGGCTAATTAATAATATAACCCCAACTGCAGCATGGATGCCTATTTGTATTATCCGGCTAATATGCCCGTTATGTGTATTGAGTAATGCCATCATATACTCCTGTAAATTATCGTTCGATAAACACTTACACTGTAGCAAACATTGCCGTAAAAAAAATGGCTTATCAGGGTGAGAGATAAGCCATAAAGGGTCATACGGATGATAATTGCATGCAGTACATCGGGTGTCAGTCAATTGGGGATTTAGTGCATCAAATATTAGTGCATTAGGTGTTATTACATCAGGTGTTATCTAACGGTTTATCTGTTCATGCATTACGCAAGCGAGTTAATTTAGGTTCATTTATTTCTTAGTTTATTTAGTTTTTGTGGCTATTCACCAAATGAATGCCGTTATATTCGACAAATCAGAATGTTGCCAGTACCCTTAATGAAGGTTTTACTGGGAACAACATATTTTGCAAGTAAACAGCACATCATCCGCTCCATCACCCGGGCTTACATTCAGTGTGGTAAGCATCAATTTATTTAATTTTATTGAACCGCCTCATGCTTTCTACGACTTTGAAAATATCTATAGCGATAAACAGTGGCAAAAAAAGTGTGCTTGGTTAAGTGATTTTATTAACCAAAATCAACCTGATATTATTGCTTTTCAAGAGGTTTTTAGTCCTGACGCCTTAGCCAAACTGACTCAGTCGCTGGGTTATGAGCATTTTGTGGCGTTAGATTTACCTGAAGTGGTCAGTGACTATGTGTATCGCAGTCCTGTGGTGGCTATTGCATCAAAGTATCCTATTATCGATTCCGTCAATGTCACCCCAGATAAGCAATGGGTGAGCCAGTTAGGCTTAGCAGAGTCATTTAGTTTTAGTCGTAAACCGCTCAGAGCAACCATACAATTACCGATTTTTGGTCCATGTGATTGTTATGTTATTCATCTTAAGTCTAAACGAAGTGGCGTGAGTCGTGACGATATCAATGACAGTGGTTTACATGGCGGTGCAGATTTTGTTGCAAGGCAAGTGCTTGGGCGCTGGGCATCGAGTTTACAGCGAGGCAGTGAATCTGCATTGTTGTGCCATCAAATGCTGATGAGACGACAACAAAGTCAGCAACCTTTCATGTTAATGGGTGACTTTAATGACACCATGGGCAGTGAACTCTTAGCCGCGTTTAATCATCAATTGCGAGTGTATCGCAGTGACATTGAAGACCCCGGGCTGGCTAAGCTAGGCGAAACGTCATTGATGGCAGAATTACACCAAAGCAGTTTGTTTGACAGCTATGAGTTGTTTATTGCTGCAACCAAGTGTAATGCGACGTTGGCCCAAGATGAGTTTGAATCAAGCACATTAGTGGATGAGCAACCCCATCCTGCCAGACAGCCGACTCATTATTATGGCAACAGTGGATCTGTACTGGACTACATATTAGTGTCGAGTGAGTTTAATCCTACTCAGCAGCAAAACCTTGCTCATGTCATTGATTATCAAACCTTTGACCGACATCTGGTTCGGCCTGACTATGATCGGGATCGTGACAGTACCGATCATGCTCCTGTGATGATGAGCTTTCGCGTGCGTAATTAGTGGCTTGCAATAAGGATGATGACTGATGTGTTGTCAAACATCATGGTCAAATAAATGTGCTAAGAGCTAAGAGATAAAGATAATAACTATGAGTTGAGAGCTAAGTTCATCTAATCAAAGTAAAAAAAGCGCTGATGTTTATCAGCGCTTTTTTGGGTTTAAGGCAAATTATTCGCCATTGAAAAGGACAATAAGTTGGCAATAGTGACTTTACTCTCAACTCTGAATAAGAGAGGGGATAAATCGTTAAAAACGGATTACTTTAACGTTTGTTTTATCTTTATGCAGCGCTGCTCTTGTTGGCGGGTTTCGAGTAGCGCGCGTCTCGCTAATTGCGATAAGCCCGTTTGCGTATCTAAGGCGTAGCTAATCGCATCAATGTTCACTGAACTACAATCTGTCGGAATTAATTGCGCAGCAAAACTGCGCATAAATACTGGGCCTTTGTCGTCCATTAATGCCAAGTTGGCAAAGCGTTGATCTGCGGTTGCGGCACTGAATAGTTTTTGTTCTGCAGGGTAGAGATTGTTCATCGCGATACGAATTTTAGAGAAAGGCATGTTGTCATTATTTTCAATGGTGTTTAACCACTGACGTTTAAGCGATGACTGCGGGCGGATCACTTCAGCTGCAATCGCCGCTTTTTCACCTGAGTCAGATTGATCAAGATGTTTTTCCTGGGCGAGTAACGCCTTAGCGTCGCCATAATCATAACGGTTTAACTGTCTGATCATTGCCCAGCGTATGTCTTGATCTATGTTTAGACCTTTAATATGGCTCTTACTTTGCAGTAAAGATTGAATATGTTTTAACGCATCACCATGGCTAGATAAACTAATGTAAGCATCGAACCAACGGCGTTGGAAGTCGCGATTGCGGTAGCTTTCCATGCTCATACGCAGACTCATTTGGCTTAATGCTTTTGATATTCTGCTGTTGTAACTCCCATGCATTGGAGCCATGAGATCAAGGTAGTTTTTGGCTCGCTGCAGATTGCCAAGTACTTGACCTAAAATAGTGTAGTCTTTTTCCAGTGGGGCATTAATTAATGCGATATTGATGAACTGATCCAGTGATGTCTTACCATCAATTACGCTGTCCCACATACTTTGCCACAACATAGAACGTAATAGCGGATCGCTCACTTGGCCTAGAGACTGTTTGGCCGTGCTAAACGAACTAGAGTCTAGTTCCACTTTCACAAATCCCCAGTCTTGATAGTTTGGATAGACCAAATCTGGGCAAGCCTCGCCAATTAATGGCTCTACTTCGGTGTAGGCGCCTTTGTACGTAACGGCAATTGATTGTTGTTTTTCTAGGCCATATCTATTTTGAGTAAATAATCCAATTTGCACCCGTTGTTCGCGCAGTGTGGGGTGTTGGCTATTATCAGCGGTCTGCACTAAAGCAAACGAGTCAATTTGCTTGTCTTGGCAAGTGTATTGCGCCTTGATGGTATTGACGCCAGCGGCATACAACCATTCTTGAGTCCACTGACGCAGATCGCGGCCACTGGCCTTGGCTAGACTGTTGATAAAGTCATTGAGCTCAGCATTTTGGTAACTGTACTGTTGTAAATATTGGCTCACACCACGGCGGAAGGTTTCTTCACCGAGTAAATGACGCAATTGTTTGATGGTCGATGCGCCTTTTTGATACGTAATGGCATCAATGTTATCAAAGGCATTTTGGCTGGTGGCCACGGGCACTTCAATGGGGTGAGTGGTCACTAAGCTGTCTTGATGGTAAGCGGCTTGTTTACCAGAGGCGTAGAAGGTGCGCCATGCATGACTAAATTCGGTGGCTTCACTCGTTGCCAGCGTGCCCATAAAAGAAGCAAAGCTTTCATTTAACCATAAGCCATTCCACCATTTCATGGTCACTAGATCGCCAAACCATTGATGGGCCATTTCGTGCATGATAACGCCAGCTAAACGTTCTTTTTGCTCACCCGTCATTTTGGCATTAAATAAGAAACGGTCTTCAGAAAAGGTAATCGCGCCGGCGTTTTCCATCGCACCATAGAGAAAGTCTGGCACTAATACTTGATCGTATTTTTTAAACGGATAGGCAATGCCAAAATAGCGGTCAAAAAAGTCTAAACCTTGCTTGGTGTAGGTAAACCAATCTTGTGGGGTAACTTGGTTAGCAACAGATTGACGTGAAAACAGGCGCATGGGGTAACGGCCTGAATTGTCTTCCCACACATGGTACGGGCCGGCATGCATAGAGAAGTTATATGGGCTTAATTTGGGCGTAGCAGGGAAAGTCCATAAGTTGCTGTCGCCTTGGTCAACCACACTGGCTTCGCGCATGGCGCTGATCACTTGCCAGTCTTTTGGAGCATGCACATTAATTTGATAACTGGCTTTAAGATCCGGTTGATCAAATACTGCAAACATTTGTTGTGCCGCGGCCGGTTCAAAATGTGAGTACAAGTAAACTTTATCATCTACTGGGTCGACAAAACGATGTAGGCCTTCGCCATTGGTGCTGTGTTCACGGGTAAACTCAACTTCAATAGTGTTACTACCTTCATTCAATAAGCTTTGATTAAGGGTAATATAAGCACCATTGTAATTAGGATAGACCTTAATACCGTTAATAAAAAACTGCTTAATATTGACTTTATTGAGATCGAGTGTGAGTAATTTAGGTACGCTGCTTAAGTCAAAGTGGGCTATGGATTTGGCACTGAATTGGCTGTGTTCACTTAAAAAGAAGGTTAGTTCATATTGTACATTCGATACTAGGCTGGATCTGGCTTGTGCCTGCCCTTGGCTGATGTAGGCCGAACCATTCCGTTGTAATGATGAGGTAGTCGGTGAACTGCTGCAGCTGATAACGCTGGCACAACATAATGCGATGAGACTGGTTTTGATGACTAGTGAACGAAACAATTGGGTGGATAACAATTTCACGTTAGTGTTCCTAACTTATTATTAAATGTATGAAAAAGCCGACAACAATGTCGGCTTTAGTGCTATGTGGTGGCGTTTTACAAGCCTAAAAATGACTTTGATTTTACTTTACGAATTTCTTTTTCATCTGACCATTCAATGAGGCCTGTTTCAAGATCCATTAAGCGCATGGTCATTTTGTAATATACGTCTTTGGTGCTGCCATCTTGTTTAACGATGCTCGATAAGTTGCCATAAAGCATATACTGCGCGCCAATTTGGCGACCAAATTTAATCGCAGTTGATGGGTCTACCATGCCAGCATTGTTTTGATAATCAAGTTGTTTACGTACGGTATCAACCTTAGTCATATCAATAAAGCGGAACTTACCAGAGCGTAATAACTTGTTGCTAATGGTGTCGGTCACTGATTCTGTATCGATATGCTCAGAGGTTTTGTTTTTGATTTTATCCACAAACACAATTGGGCGGTTACTTTGTGTCATCACCACCACAGGAGGGAATGCCATCATACTGTCGACCATCTTAGCGGCAATGTTTTGCAGATCGGTTGAGCCAAAGTTTTCATTGACGGTTTCGACTTCAGTGGCGTCACCATACTCTACTTTTGATTGGCAGGCGGAAAGTGCCATCACTGCAGCTAATACAAATATCAGTTTCAAATTTTTCATAATAAATTCCATTGGTGATGAGTGACAGTTGATAAACGATTATCGTCCATCAGATGATTATCGAATAAAAACGGGTACGATTGCCAGTCTCGATGACCCAAATTAATGTTGATCGCTGTGGTTTTACCTCTATTTTTACACTTTGGCTGTTATTTAAGCGAATATTATAGTTGCCGGCATCAATAAATTGTCTGGCGATTTGTGCTTGGCGTGGCAAGGTTAACCAGCTTCTGCGATCGGCCTGTTCGGTTATTACATTAAAAAGTTGCATCACAATGGCGCCGGCGTCAATTGGATTATTGCCACCTTGACCACTGCTTTGGACACTTCGGTTCATTTGGTATTTAGCATAAACTCTTGCGGCTTGGCGAAACAGAGCCGCGGGTAAATCTTCTTTTAACGCATTAATGGCTAAAGCATCAATGTTAGCAATAGTTTGAGCGGTTAGTGGCGCACCTAAACCTTGAATTTGGCTGTTATTGACTAACTGACGTTGCGCTTGATAAGTCGCTAATGAGGCGGATTGTAAATTACCGTTGATGGGGAACGGTACTGTAATACTTTGTTTTTCTGGTACAAAATCACGTTCAACAATAAATACGACTTGTCCTTGCTCCGGTGTCGGTAAGACAGCATCTCCCCAGCGACGTTTAAATTCATCGTATTGAGGCATATTCAGTTGTTTGGCTAAACGGACTAAATCTTGTTGTAAAAAGACATTATCTGGGGTGATTTGGGCTGCTTTTCGATAATCAATAAACGCGTCGTTAGGTTCGCTAGCGAGTTCGTGTAATAACCCGGTGGTGTAATAACTGTAGGCGTTAAGAAACGAGCTGGTGACACTGCCAGCGTCCTTACTTAATTGCGCCATTTGCGAATTAATAGTGCCATTAGCCATATCTTGCACTGACTTTTGAGATTGTTGATAGCGAGCTTGTTCCATGCTTTGCAGTTCATTGCTGCGACGAACTTCCACTAATGCTCCTTGAGCATCGCCACTGAATAAATAATTAAGCGCCTGATATTGATGCAGCATGATGCGCTCATATCCCGGACCTCGATAAGGTATGGCATTATCATTTAATAAAATACTGCTGGCCCCTGCGCCGAGTTTACTGGCACTGACAGTGGCTTTATCGTCAAAGACTTGATAGGCGTCTATGGCTTGCTGGTAATAAGTCTTACTGCGGGTAAAGTCACCCGCTATTTGCATAATACGTCCAGATTCTTGGGCATAAAGTAAGCCATCATTGCCACTAATATTGCCGGCCAAATCGGTGATGTTTGCGGTTGGCGTCTCGCTACTGAGTTGCTGCTTGTATGACGCTATTTGCGACGGATAATTAACAAAGACACTGTTAAAGGCGCAACCGGACAGGCCAAAACAGAGGATCAACCAAGCACAGAATGTTCTTAACATTGTGTCACCTGTACCTGCGTTGCGATAAGGTTGACCCGTTCAAGTAAGGTAATGCCTTGTAAGTGGTCATATTCATGTTGAAAAATACGCGCCACAAAACCCGTTAATGTTTGTTGATATAACTGGCCATCAAGTGATTGATATTGAACCTCAATTTCACTATGTCGCCAAATAGATAACCGCTGACCTGGAATCGACAAGCAGCCTTCTATACCCGCTTCTGTTGCGGTAGACGCCGATAAAATTTGAGGATTTATTACCACAGTTGGGGCCATTAAGGGCGCATCGGGATAACGTTCGTTTGGATTTGATGCCATGATGAACATCGCCGCGCGACTGAACACTTGCGTTGCCGCAATACCGACCCCGTTTGCATTTTGCATAGTGCTGAGCATGCTGTCGGCTAAAGTGTGTAATGCTTGGTCAAAAACCGTCACGGGCTCAGCAATTTGAGTCAGTATTTCTTCGCCTGTGGTAGCAATGCTGAGTAATGGCTTTAGCTGCATAGGTGACGGCTATCCTTGTTGTTCGCGTTTAACGACGAGCTGCATTAATCTATCGTTTAAGATCGTTATTACTTGCAAATAGGTCATTCATACTTACTTATGATCCACTCGGTTTGATGACTGTCTATGCCACATTGGCTCAACATCAGCTTAAGATGATAGCCATCTATTAGCCTGAGTTATGCTAGCCTGAGTTATGCCGCTTCGCAGCAAGGCTTTAGTAATGCGGTGGCGGTGTTTCATCTACCTGAGACGCCATATTACTGGGCTCAATAGCATGTAGTTTATTAACCATTAATAGCATTTGCTGTTGCTGTCTGGCAACCAGTGCATTGAGTTTTATCACTTCTTGGTTTAACTCTTCAATGGTGATGTCTTGAAATGATAATCTCATTTCAAGATCATCAATCTTTTGTAAAACGCGATCCATGTTGACCTCTTATTGATTAATTAATGCTGCCAATACTCAACGAGACCTTGGCTGCTAATGCTGACTATTGATCCTGGTGCTATCATTGCGGCAGAGTATACTACAGCGCCTTTGTTTTGGGTGTTTTTACTCAGCTGAACTTGCCAACGTGAAAGTCGCTTGCCTGAGTTAATTTGCCATAAAAAAATTTCTCTTGATGGCGTGCCTGTCAGTAATTGCTGGTCATGATTAACAAAGCGAGCAGTTGAAAAGGTCATTTGGCGTCGGTTAATATCCAGATGACTGATTGGTTTACCTGTACCCGATTGCCATAGCGTTGCATTACCTGTGATATCGCTGGCAAAGCTGAGTGTTCCAGAATCATTAATCACCACTTTAGTGATACGAGAGGTTAACTGCCATTGCTGGATTGGTTGACCCGTTTGGGCTTGCCAAAGAAGCACTTTACCGTCATTACCGCCACTGAGTGCCTTATTACCATCGGCACTAATGGAGACACTATTGACTTTTTCTTGATGGCCCAAAAATTGGATTAGGCGCGCTTTTTCTGGTGACAATGACATCACTGAGCCATCGACTAAACCAACAAGTGTTTGGCCTGTATTGGCTATGGCGACGCTTTGTGCATAAGAGGGTAACGACCACCATCCCACGGAAGACCCATCGGTTAATCGCCATATTGCCAGCGAGTGACTGCTGATTGTCGCGGCATAGAGGTTATTAGCCGATATTGCGGTCTCAATGACGTTACTGGTATTTTTCTGCTGACCTTGCAGCCACTGATAGGACAGGGTTGAGGTGGTGAGATCCCATACTTGTACACCGTTGTGAGCCGTACTAACCAGGGCAATACTGGCATCATTAGATAGGCTTGCACTGTAACTGGCATCGGTAGTAATCACCTGTACTTTGGTGGCTGGAGGCTGGCATGCCGTTAATAGACCTGTTAGGACAAATATTGACCAAAAAAGCAGCATTGGAACGCGTATCATGAACTTGCTCCTTGAATTGTTGTCCTAAACATTGTCATATAAGGTTTGCCCAATGGTATAACCGTTTTAACTAGTATAGAGTGGCAAATAAACATGACCACTTAAACATCTCATTGATTGAATGTATTAAGGTTATTGTAACCACTAAAGGATGCTGAGGAAGCTTTAATGAAATCTATTTACAAATTATCGTTAGTTGCATTAGCCGTTGTAGGCCTTACTGCGTGTAATCAACCACAAGACGTTGCCCAAAAGAAAGTTGAGCTAACAACTGATGTTCAGAAAGAAGCATATAGTGTTGGTGGTTCAATCGGTAAATACATGTCGGGCCACATTAAAGAGCAAGAAGAATTAGGTTTTGCTGTTGACCGCACCATGGTGATTAAAGGCTTTAGCGATGGCTTAGGCGAAGAAATGCAGTTAACTGAAGAAGAAATGAAGACTGTATTAGAAAACCTAGACAAAAAATTAAACGACAAGCGTTTAGAGCAAGCAGAAGCGTTAGCCGCTAAATCGATTGCTGAAGGCAAAAAGTTCTTAGAAGACAACAAAGCGAAAGAAGGTGTGACCACAACTGAATCTGGTTTGCAGTATGAAGTATTAGAAGCCGGTAGCGGCGACAAACCTGCAGCAGAAGACTCTGTTGAAGTGCACTACCGTGGTACATTAGTCGATGGTACCGAGTTTGATAGCTCTTATGCTCGCGGCGAAACGGCTAAATTCCCACTAAACCGTGTTATCCCTGGTTGGACTGAAGGTTTACAGTTAATGCCTGTAGGCGCTAAGTATAAGTTTGTTATCCCATCAGAATTAGCTTACGGCGAACGTGATACAGGCACTATTCCTGCTAATTCAACACTGGTTTTTGAAGTTGAATTAATCTCAGTAGAAAAAATGCCTGCAGCAACAGAAACCAAGTAATATCGTCTATGTTACCGTCACTCAGTGATTGAAATATGGATATCAAAAAGGACGCTCCGGCGTCCTTTTTTGTTTACAATGTAGTGTGTTTAACCTTTAACCTTTCATCTTGGCTCAGGATAAATGATTCACTTAGCCTTTTGACATGACTCAACCTTAGGTGGTTTGCTACATTCGCTATACCGAGCTAATAATGGTATTGCCATTAGCTTGTTGCCCACCTTGTCGATCATCTTCTAAAGATCACCTAGCCTCATCCCGCGAGTGCTTCATTGCGGTTCCGTGGCGCGTTATGAATAAAAAGGGCGATGACTCACTGATTATAGCCATTTCAAGCGGTAGAATAAGTACATTTGCAAGCCAATCAGCGCAAACAACCCGCCACAGAATGCAGCAAAAGCCCAGTTAGATTCAGCCCCAGGAATGCCGCCAATATTGACGCCCAATAACCCAGTTAAAAACCCTAATGGTAAAAACACCGCCGAAATCAACGATAAAAAATACAGTCTTTGGTTCACTTGTTCTGATTGTTGCGATTGCAGTTCTTCTTGGGTGACACTGGCACGATCTCGTATCGCATCAAGGTCTTCAATGACCCGAATCAGGGTTTCGTGAATTTCTCGCAAGCGGACCTTGTCATTATGGTCAAACAGTTCACTGGCTTCTTGTAGCATACGATAAAATGCTTCACGCTGAGGTGCTAAGTAGCGTCTTAACACTACCGTTTGCCTGCGCAGCTCAGCAATGTCGGTACGCAAGGTTTTGTTCACTTGAGTGACAACCCGTTCTTCTAATTCATCAAGCTGTTCTTCAAGCTTGCCAATAAACTCCACTTTACGCTGCGTCAGCCGCTCACAAATGGCCATAATAAACGCCGCACTATCAATGGGGCCTTTGCCTTGAGTGATCGCATCAGCAACATCAATCACCGATTGTAATTGACGCTCGCAGGTCGAAATGATTTTGTATTCTTCTGCGTAAATCCTCACCGCAACCATGTCTTCAGGGTCGGACCCAGGGTTTAAATTAACCCCACGCAATGCTAGTAATATACCTTTTTCTGAGCTTAATACTCGTGGACGAGTATCGGTTGCTAGTAGGGTATCCATCTCAACTCTATCTAAGCCAGAGTTGAGGAGCCATTGACGAGCTTTAGGTTCACGATAGCGAAGATGTAGCCACAAAAGCCCATCAGTGGGCTGCCATTGTGCTATTTGTTCAATGGTAAGTGACTGGCCAGCATTTGGCCCTGTAAGCAACAAACTGTATATAAAACCATTATTCATTATCAGAGATTCCATGTGACCACTATCGCAATAATTTACGCTACTTTTTAATCATGCCCAAGTTTTAAACGAGCTTGTAGAATGACATTCTTTATTTATCGAACATTTAACCATCAAATACACGATTTGATCAGTTAACGATCAGCAGAGTGGCCAATCATCGGTTAAAATAGAAAAAATGCTAACAAAAGAGTACTAGTATGGAATATCAGTTTCGTCGTAACCGCCTAGAAGGCAATTTTTTTGCTGAATTTAGTATGGATCACGAGGTGCTAGGCCGATGGTTTGCTGAACAACTCGGTGATGATAATCGCAAAGCTAATTATATTCTTAGCCAAATAGCGGCCATTAAAAAAGGGACTCTCACTCATTGGCGAGATATCAGTGGGGATTTAACCATCGACATCGACACTGAGCAGGTTAGAGTCTTTGCCAATGTGATTGATTTTGATGAAAAATACCAACTCGAAGATGCTATGAACTTATATGATGCCGAGTCTGAGTCTTATTGTGGTTTGGAAGACTTTGAGTCAGTACTGCAAAGTTGGTTAGCGTTTATTAACGATAAATAACAACAAAACCACATTGAAGTGGCCTTGTTGAGTATGAACTTGGTTGTTAACGCGCTAATTATTAAGGTAGCGTACAGCCATTTCAGTGCGTGATTTCGCATTCGCTTTACGCAGTAAATTCTTCACGTGAACTTTGACCGTCCCTTCGCTGATGTGTAAATCATCAGAGATCATTCGATTACTTTTACCTTCGGCTAGTTCCTGTAATATTTGCAATTCACGAGGGGTTAAATTTTCTATCCAGCTATTATCGTCAATGGTGTTTTTTAACTCATAAATATAAGCCTCGACTTCATCACTAATGACTCTGTGACCCAACATGGCTTTTTTAAGTTGCTCTAATAGTAAATCAGGCTCAGTGTCTTTGAGCAAATAACCATCAGCACCCGCGCGCAATAATCGAATGACATCTTGTTTTGCATCGGATACGGTTAAAATGACAATTCTTGCTGTCACTCCCTCTTGACGCATAGCGTTAAGAGTATCAAGGCCAGACATACCTTTCATATTCAAATCGAGCAAAATAATATCGGGTTCATTTTCGGCTACGGCTGCAAGAGCTTCTATGCCTGTGCCTGTTTCACCAAAAAGCGAAAAGTCGCTGTCGGAGGTGATTAATTGGCAAATACCACGACGTAATAATGGATGATCATCGACAACAAGTACGGAATACGGCTTACCCATTTAAAGGCTCCTGTTGAGGGGGGAAACTCAGCGTGACAGTAGTGCCGCCAAGCGGATTACTATTGAACGAAACGATACCATTCAGTTTGTTGGCGCGTTCATGCATGATACCAATACCAAAATGTTGGTCTCGTTCTGCTAAATGTGTCACGCCAATACCATCATCACAAATTGAAATAGTAATCATGCCATTCTCAGTCAACTGACAATCTACCACTATATGGGCAGGCTTTGCGTGTTTTATTGCATTTAATGTCGCTTCACGAATTAATTGCAAGATATGAATGTGTTGTTTAGCTTCAAGTAAATGTGCTGATAGTGTGTAGTTCAACTGGATATCGATATTGGTTTGATGACGTAATTGCTCCAACATAACTTCAATCGCTTGACTTAAATTAGGCTCTTTAATGGTTAACCTAAAGGTGGATAACAGCTCACGTAATTGTACATAAGCAGTACTGACACCTTCATTGATTTCCATCAACTGGCTTTCTACTTCAGGGCTACGACAACTATTACCAAGGCTTTTACGTAATAAACTGACTTGAATTTTCAAAAATGATAATAATTGCCCAATAGAATCATGTAATTCCCTTGCGATGACCGCTCGCTCTTCTAATAGCGCCAGTTGTTGGCGTTGCTCACTTGCATTATGGATGGTAATGGAGCGCGTTAACATCATGGCAAAGTTTTCAAACAATAATTGGTTTAATGGTCGGTTAGAAATGACATCTAAATAGCCCAACTGTGTCTTTTCTATCAATAGCGGAAAATGTACCGATTCAGCTTGCAACTCTTTCGGCCAACCGCCTTCTGCTTCAATGACATCTTCAGAGCCGTCATCATGTTCAACGATTAATCTGAGATAGGTTAAGTCTTCATAATATTTGAGTTGGTTGATTGCAGATTGCAATGCTTTATAGTCAAGTTTATCGGCATGTAGCATTACGAGGTTGTCGTATAAAAACTTTAACTCGTTATTTGCTCGGGTTAATGCCAAGGTTTTCTCCGTTACTTGGTCTTCTAAATCCTCATATAAGCTGGCTAATTCAGCCGCCGTTTTCTGCAATGCGTTACCTAGAGCCGTCAGCTCAATATAACCCGTTTTAGGCATTTCAACGTTGAAGTTACCTTTAGAAATCGTTGCGGCGCTGTCCATTAATAATTGCAACGGTTTAACAACGCGTTTACGAGTGAACACTACAGCAAAGAAAGCGATAACTAACAAAATAGATAAGCCGATAATCTGTCCAATAACCAATAGCTTAAGTTTAAAGGCCGCGAACTGTTCCATCTTAAATACTAAGGTGTTAATGGTGTCGACAAAGTCGGTCAATGAATTAGAGTAAAGCTGTGTATTCCCTTGTTCTATATAGACCTTCATTACTTGCCACTTGTCGATAACCACCAAGTATTGGTTTCTGAGTTCTTCAGGGCTATACCAAGCAAAGGAACGTTTAAGTGCTTCAGAGTTAAGTGTGTTTTCAAATTCAGTAATTTTTTTATCGGTATTATGACTGCCCGCATTGGTATACAACAAGAGCCGGTAACTTTGCATTCGCAGTGATCCCGAGGCATTAATCCCTTTGGCATCGCCTAAACTGAAGGTTAAATTGACGATAGAAAATACCGCTAAGCTTGATGACAACAAAATTAACATAAGCATTAAGCTTAAAATGGTGGAGGTAAGGCTGCCACGAGTAAACATAAAATCCTGTTGTTGATAGTGATTAGTGATTAAAAATAAGCCAAAAGTATTGTTTTATATCGTGTCCAATAGTGTGTTCTACATTAGGTATGGGTTGATAACATTAACAAGTTTACAAAACTGTGAAATACATCCTGTTTACATGTTGATCTGGCGCAAACTTTCATCGCTATACCCCATAAGGGGTATATTTAAAGTTGAATTAAATAGCTAACTTTGACCTTGGAGATGTCGTGATTATTAAATTAAATATAATGTAACACGGAGATAAAGGGTGATGAAGATGAATGTAAAATCAATTGCACTGGGTGCAGTGATTGCAGCCAGTTTTATGGCTGCAGGCGCAATGGCGAGTGATAAAACCGAACCGCGTAATGAGGTTTATAAAGATAAATTTTCAAAGCAATATGACAGCTGGCATGCTACTGAGGAAAGCAAAGAAGTTGTTGATATGTTAGAAAAAGTACCTAGCCTAGTTGTATTATGGGCAGGTTACGGCTTCGCTAAAGATTACAATGCACCACGTGGTCATATGTATGCGGTTACTGACGTAACTAACTCATTACGTACCGGTGCGCCAAAAAATGCTCAAGATGGTCCAATGCCAATGGCGTGTTGGAGCTGTAAAAGCCCTGATGTACCTCGGGTGATTGAAGAGCAAGGTGAAGATGGTTATTTCAGTGGTAAGTGGGCTAAAGGCGGTCCAGAAATAGTCAATGTGCTTGGTTGTGGCGATTGTCATGAAAAAGGTTCTTCAAAGTTACGCATGTCACGTCCATTTGCGGCTCGCGCAATGGATACATTGAATACGCCATTTGATAAAGCTTCTCGTAAAGACAAGCAATCAATGGTATGTGCTCAATGTCACGTAGAATACTATTTCGAGAAAACCGCAGAACGTCCTGGTTTCGTTAAATTCCCTTGGGATATGGGGACGACTGTTGAGCAAATGGAAGTGTATTACGACAGCATGGAATTCTCTGATTGGACCCATGCTGTGTCTAAAACTCCTATGCTAAAAGCACAACATCCTGGTTATGAAACTTGGAAAATGGGCGTGCACGGTCAAAATAACGTGAGTTGTATTGATTGTCATATGCCTAAAGTGACTAACGACAAAGGCCGCAAATTTACAGACCATAAAGTGGGTAACCCATTTGATCGCTTTGAAGAAACCTGTGCAACTTGTCACAGTCAAAGCAAAGAGTTTATGGTTAAGCAAGTTAATGAAAGCAAAAAGAAAGCACAAGACTTAAAAGCACGTGTTGAAACTCAATTAGTTAAAGCTCACTTTGAAGCTAAAGCTGCGTGGGATGCTGGTGCAACTGAAGTTGAAATGAAGCCAATCCTAATGGATATTCGTCATTCACAATGGCGTTGGGATTACGCAACTGCTTCTCATGGTGCATCAACTCATGCTCCTGCTGAAGTATTACGTATTTTAGGTACTTCATTGGATAAAGCGGCTGATGCTCGTGTTAAATTGGCTCAGCTACTAGGTGCTAAAGGTGTTAAGCAACCTATTGCATACCCTGACACTTCAACTAAAGCAAAAGCACAAGCCGCTTTAGGTATGAACATGAAAACCATGAATGCTGAAAAAGCTGAGTTTAAGAAAACACTGGTTCCTCAGTGGAAAGAAGAAGCTAAAAAGCGTGAAGCGACTTACTAATAAGTTTTACGGTGAGCATTAACACTCACCTCATGTAAAACCAGAAGCAATATAGCAAACAGCCCTCATTTGAGGGCTGTTTTTTTATGTGTTTGGCGTAGAAGTCGCAGATCAATCGATTGCTGTTATGTGCCATTAATGGTGGGGTAATAGTTGCACCAAAACAATGCGGCGCTGTTTTCTGTGCACTCGATTGGTGCTGTTCTGTTAACAAATAAAATACAAAATAAAATAAAAACCATATATAACAGACTGTTGAAAAAGTGGCCTAATGATTGAATTAACTCATTCAACAACAAAACAACAACCATTTTTTTTCACACTTTTGGAGGTCGAGATGAAACTCGTCAGCGCTATCATCAAGCCATTTAAATTGGATGATGTCCGTGAAGCTATTGCAGGCATGGGCATTGAGGGTATGACTGTAACTGAGGTAAAAGGCTTTGGACGTCAAAAGGGTCACACAGAACTTTATCGTGGGGCAGAGTATCAAGTAGACTTTTTACCAAAAGTAAAATTAGAAATTGCCACCAAGGATGAAAACTTGGACATGCTTATTGAAGCGATTACCAGTGCCGCTCATACCGGCAAAATTGGTGATGGTAAAATATTTGTAACTGATTTAGAACAAGCGATCCGTATCCGTACGGGTGAACTTGATAACGAAGCATTATAAGGGGGCGGTGATGGAAGAATTAACTCAATTAGGGCTGACGGTAACTGAATTACGTTTTGCACTAGATACATTTTATTTTCTTATTTCAGGCGCATTTGTGATGTGGATGGCAGCGGGTTTTGCCATGTTAGAAGCTGGCTTAGTTCGCTCAAAAAACACCACTGAAATTTTAACTAAAAACGTGTGCTTATACTCCATTGCGTGTGTCATGTTTCTATTAGTTGGCTATAACATTATGTATGTAAATAATGTTGAAGGTGGCTTTATTCCTTCTTTTGGCTCACTAATAGGCACGCAAGCTGAAGGTGCGGATCATGCTCTTGAATCTGACTTTTTCTTCCAAGTGGTGTTTGTTGCCACAGCAATGTCAATTGTGTCTGGTGCGGTTGCTGAGCGGATGAAGCTGTGGTCATTCCTTACTTTTTCAGTGGTAATGACCGCGGTTATTTATCCTGTTGAAGGGTATTGGACATGGGGCGGTGGCTTTCTCTCTGAAGCTGGCTTTGTTGATTTTGCTGGTAGTGGCATTGTGCATATGGCGGGTGCTGCCGCAGCCATCTCTGGTGTGTTGCTGCTTGGCGCTCGTAAAGGTAAATACGGTGAAGATGGTCAAATTCATCCAATCCCTGGTTCAAACTTGCCTATGGCTACCTTAGGTATGTTTATTTTATGGATGGGTTGGTTTGGCTTTAACGGTGGCTCGCAACTGTTAGTTTCAGATGCAGAAAACGCCAGTGCAGTTGCTAAAATCTTTGTCAACACCAACTCCGCTGCTGCATTTGGTGCCATCTCAGCACTTATCGTGTGTAAAGTGGTATGGGGTAAAGCAGACTTGACCATGATTTTAAACGGTGCGTTAGCCGGGTTAGTGGCGATTACCGCTGACCCATTATCGCCGTCATTGTTAATGGCAGGTGTGATTGGCTTGGTTGCTGGTGCTGTTGTTATCTTCTCGGTTATCGCTTTTGACCGTGTTAAAATTGACGACCCTGTTGGTGCTATCTCGGTGCACGGTGTTGCTGGTTTCCTAGGATTAATGCTGGTGCCATTATCAAATGCAGACGCGAGTTTTGGTAGCCAGCTATACGGGGCCGCGATTATCTTCGCTTGGGTATTCTCAGCATCTCTTGTTGTTTGGTTTGTGATTAAAATGACCATGGGTATCCGCGTAACAGAAGAAGAAGAGTATAACGGGATGGATGCTTCTGACTGTGGTGTAGATGCTTACCCTGAGTTTGTTAGTGTTAAAACCGCTGGTTAAGTGATTAATACGCTTTATTCGTATTATAAAACATAACCCTGGAACAGAATCCTAACATTAGGATTCTGTTTTTTTATGCACCAGAATAAAGAGGTTATCAAGCTTTGTTGGGGAAGCTGAGACAATGTGCTAGCGTTATGAGATAGCCATTTTGGGATAACAAGAGTGATGACATTATTAATGAAGCCATGGATGATTTGTCTGTTAGCTGGAGTCGTGTTATTAAGTGCCAATAGCTACTCTGGCACCGTTGTGGTGCGTCCGTCATCACAAGCCTTTGATGCATTTGCGGTTCGCGATTTGGTGTCACAACAGCATCAATGGCAAGAATTGTTAAGGCAGCAAGAGCAAATTAACATTTTGCAATCCTTACCCCTGGGTTGTGTCGCCGTGACGTTACCCTTTGACCACTTTAGCTGTGGCCTGCAATCTTATCGTCCCTACCAATACCAAGATAAACCCGTTTATATACAAATTGATCCGCCTATGAGTGATGGCCCATCTCAATAGTTAATCCCACTGGGATTAATAAAGGGGGCAAAGAGGGTAGAGTTCGAATACTTCAGCTGTTTGATAAGCGTTTATTATCCCAATAGCGGTTGGTTAATAAGTCGTTACAACCTTGTGACGGTTCTTTTTGACCGAGAGGTCATCTGTTGACTATACTTTTAGATAGCTTATTTCTATCTAAGGGCTGAATTATGTTCACTTATCACTCAAAAGGAATAGAGGTTGATCCCCCGTATTATGGTGATGACTTATTACCTGCGTGGGTTAATATCTTGTTTTTGTTTTTATTTTTTAGTTTGAGTGCCTGCCAATCAGCCCCGTCGTCGGTCAACAAAATTGATATTGATAACTTGTTTCATGATGAACTGTTCACACCTGTTGACGTTGTGACTGTTGACGATATTTATCGATTGCCAGAAAATTTTGTGACACAACTCAGGCGACAATTTCAAGCCGATAATACTATCCGTAGCCAAGGTGTGATGGCCAATGAGTGGTTGGCTCAGTATATCGGTGCACAAAATGGTGGCTTTGAATATCGAGACCATTTTACCCGCACAGCCGCTGAAACGGTACTCAGCCGCCAAGGTAACTGCATGTCTTTAGTTGTATTGTCGGCTGCGTTAGCGGATGTATTAAATGTGCCGGTTGAATTTCATGATATTGATGTTGAACCTATTTGGGATAGGCGCGGTGGTTTCTATTTAGTTAACGGTCATGTGAATTTAAGTTTATTACCTCCGGTTAATAGCAACATTGTGCTATTTAGCAGATCTGAAATGCTAGTGGACTTTTTGCCTGAACGCTCTGTTCGTGCTTACCATAAAAAAAGAGTCAATAAGCATCAATTAACGGCAATGTTCTATAACAATATCGCCGCCGAAGCGTTGGTGAAAGCCGATTACGATTTGGCTTATGCGTTAGTTAAAAAAAGCATTCAGCTAGACCCTCAATTTGTTGCTGCGATTAATACACTGGCGGTTATCTATCGACATAAGGGCTATGAGGATGAGGCTGAAAATGTCTACCGCTCGGCGTTACACGTTAACGATCAAGATCTGTCGACACTGTATAACTTAGCGTTAATTTTAGGTGAACAAGGTCGTTTAGAGGAATGGCGTGAAGTGCATAAAGTACTTGAGTTAGCGAGAATTAATAATCCATTTTATTATTTTGACATGGCCCAACAAGCGTATTTTGATAAGCAATATCAAGATGCACTCGTATGGTATAAGCGCGCTGTTGAGAAAGCGGATTATCGGCACGAGTTTTATTTTGGTTTGTCTAGGGCTTATTGGGCAACGGGTGAGGAGCGACTCGCTGAGAAAAATCTTAAACGTGCATTGGCACTCAGTGACACCAATAATAAACAACGCTACCAAATTAAGCTGCAAGCAATGAAGCAGAACTAATGCTTTTTAGGGGCTTAATGATGTGGCTGAACATTATTTTTGTTATGCGAGTTCGAGTATTTTTAGGTCGCGATATGACTGCTTGGGTGACGTAATGGCATTATTAACTCGATTAGTCATGATGGGTTGATGACAGACAATGTTGGTTGGGCAGGGTTGAACAATGCGATTTTGCTCGGGGGTAAGGGGGTCGAGCTTTAATTTTAGTTTATGGCGATAATATTCAAATATCTGTTTTTCTAATATAATTTCATGTACGTAACGATTAAATAACCTCACCACTTGGCTTTGTGATCAGTGATTTCACTAATATGAGGATTGGCATTGCTCAAATCGTTAAACATATCGACTAAGTATTGTTTTCAGTTTTGAAACCCTAAAAAAGACAAAGCATTAAGATCGTTAATTTATTCAATATGGAAGTTAATGCTTGATAAGCAGAACCCGCTATTTTTGATATTCAATCAAGTTTTGGGTATCAAATAGTCATTTAATATTATCGGCATAAACTAAATCTTCCGATGCCCTGAACCCATGTTCCACTGTCACTCAACGAGTTAAATTCGACTAATGGGTGTTAACCTTCGTTAGGCTCAATGGAAGCGGCCACTGAGGGGTTGATGTCCATGGTAACTTGCTGAATGTAATGGGTGTTTTTAGTTTTTCAATCAGTGATTACCTTCTGGATAACGAGCTGAATATTAAATGGTTCATCTTGTTTGTGTTGAGTTGAATGAGGTTAATAACCAAGGTAAAGCATATTAATATCATGAGTGTGTCTTTTCATAATACTGCTGATTGGCAGTGTGATTGGCAGTGTGATTGGCAGTGTGATTGGTTACTAAAAATCTATAAATAGGCTTATTTAATACTCAGTTTACATCGGGGTACTGTGTCTCATTCGCTATTACTTCCTATTACCGTATTGCCCGTGACTTGCTATAGCATCTGTTATCGGTATCGATGAATAATACTTGATTGATTTGTCGATAGATACTGGTTAAATTGGAGATTCATGTTCATTTTTTTCGATGGTTTTTGATCATTTTTAATGAATCGTATCATCTGATTTACCTTTTAATGGATCAGATAAATAAAATGTTTTGCCGGAGCTGTAACCACTATGCATTACCAAACTGACGATATTCGTATTGATGAAATAAAACAATTGCTTCCTCCTATTGCGATTCTAGAGCGATTTCCGGCAACCGAAAATGCATCAGCAACCGTTTTCAATGCACGCAACAGCATTCATAACATTTTAGCCCGTAAAGATGATCGTCTGTTGGTGGTGATTGGTCCTTGTTCAATCCATGATCCTGTTGCGGCTTTAGAATATGGTCAACGCTTGGTTAAGTTACGTGAACAGTATATAGATCAGCTTGAAATCGTGATGCGGGTGTATTTTGAAAAGCCGAGAACAACCGTGGGCTGGAAAGGCTTAATTAATGATCCGTATATGGATAATAGTTTTCAACTAAATGATGGCTTACGCACTGCGCGCAAATTATTAGTCGATTTAAATGACTCTGGAATACCAACCGCAGGTGAGTTTTTAGATATGATCACGCCTCAGTATGTGGCCGATATGATGTGTTGGGGCGCTATTGGGGCTCGCACCACTGAGTCGCAAGTACACCGAGAGCTATCATCGGGGCTGTCTTGTCCTGTTGGATTTAAAAATGGCACCGACGGCACCATTAAAGTGGCTATTGATGCGATAGGTGCAGCCAATGCTCCTCACCACTTTTTGTCGGTGACTAAGTTTGGTCATTCAGCGATTGTATCGACCAAAGGCAACCCCGATTGTCATATTATTCTTCGTGGTGGACGCGCCCCAAACTATAGTGCTGAGCATGTTTCAGAGATTGCTAATCAGCTGACTAAGTCAGGATTAGTTGATAATATTATGATTGATTTTAGCCATGCCAATAGCAGCAAAAATTATAAAAAACAGATGGTGGTATCAAAGGATGTTGCCGGCCAAATATCTCAAGGTAATCAGGCTATATTTGGGGTTATGGTTGAAAGTCATTTAGTCGAAGGAAGCCAAGATTTAATTGAAGGCAGTGCATTGTGTTATGGACAAAGTGTTACAGATGCTTGTATCGGTTGGGATGACACCGAGTCGCTTTTAGCGACCCTAAATCAAAGTGTACTAGACCGTCGTCAAGCATAGTCTTTGGCAAAATCACTCAAAAAATAAGGCGCAATGAGCGCCTTATTTTTTTGTATATTCAACGAGATATTCATTAGCCTTTGCTAGATTACCAAAGGCCGAGATAAGATTATTACGGCCTTTGTCTTGCAGTTCAGGGTTATCAGATTCAATCATCATCCATACCCATGTTTGTATTAGTTGTAATGGAGGGTACTGAATTTTTGTGTTATCCAACATAAAGCATCCTTTAAGTTAGTAAATCTTTGTCTGTTAATCATCAAACAGGCCTTTATTTGTACTCGAAGAGTAGCAAATTATGCTCACAGAAATAACTCTATTTAGCTTAAAAAAGCACAAAAAAACACAAATAAACCCAAAAATTATATCTTTGACTAATAAAAATCTATTTTTAGTAAGCCTTAAGTATTACTAAACTTGACGTTAAAAAGGTTAACATCAATAAAATTTGATAATATCCATTCCATTATAATGTGACGTAAGTCTGATAAGGAAATGGCATATAATAAGACAATCAATGTTTACCATTCGTAACACTGCCAATAACAGCGGTAATTAACTGGAGTAAAGATGAGACCTTCTGCGTATTTTGAAGGCCCGGTAGGGACGTTAAATTGGCAAGTTCTACGATTGTTATGGCCATATTTATTAGAATTTAAAGGGCGAGTATTGCTGGCGATGATTTGCCTCATCGTTGCTAAAATAGCGAGTGTTGGATTGCCATTTATCCTTAAAGACTTAGTCGATACGCTCGATAAACAATCAGCGACGCAGCTAATCGCCGTCCCTGTTGGTTTGGTGTTAGCCTACGGTGCGGTTCGCTTGCTCAATGTCATTATTGGTGAGGTACGCGATACCTTATTTGGTCGGGTTACCGAACGTGCTATTCGTCGCCTTGGACGGTCGGTTTTTGAACATTTACATCGACTCGATCTTGATTTTCACTTAGATCGCCGTACCGGCGGCCTGTCGCGTGACATTGAACGTGGCACCAGTGGTGTCAGTTTTTTAATGCGCTTTATGGTGTTTAATATCGTTCCAACACTGCTTGAAATTGTCTTAGTTATTGGTATTTTCTTTTATAACTATGGCGCGAGTTTTGCGCTGATCACCTTCTTCTCTGTTGTGACCTACATTGGTTATTCCGTCGTGGCGACAGAATGGCGTACAGGTTATGTGCGCGATGCCGCTAGAGCCGACTCGCTGGCAAATACTCGTTCAGTGGATAGCTTATTAAATTATGAAACCGTAAAATATTTTAATAACGAAGAATTTGAGTCGCAACGATATGACTCTGCGCTTGAGCAATGGGAAGTGGCAAAGCGCAAAAACCGTTTATCGTTATTTGCGCTTAATGGTGGCCAAGCGTTAATTATTGCCGTTGCTATGACTGCCATGATGGGGTTGGCGGCCTACGAAGTGAGCCAAGATTCCATGACTATTGGCGATTTTGTATTAATTAATGCGTTTATGATGCAGTTATTTATTCCGTTAAATTTTTTAGGGTTTGTTTATCGTGAGATCCGCGGTGCATTAGCCAATATTGAACGCATGTTTGATATTTTAGCCAAACAACCACAAGTATTAGATCAGGTTGATGCGATAGAAATTAGCCCAACCATTGGAGCGATAAAGTTCACTGATGTGAGCTTTCATTACGATCAACGAGCCATTTTAAAAAGTGTCAGTTTTGAGGTGCCAGCAGGGAAAAAAATTGCCGTAGTGGGCGACAGTGGCGCAGGTAAATCCACTATCATTAAATTGTTATTTCGCTTTTATGATGTTGCCAGTGGTTCGATCACTATAGATGGTATTGATGTGCGTCAGTTTAGCCAGCAAGCTTTACGCAGAGCAATCGCAGTAGTACCGCAAGATACGGTATTATTTAACGATTCTATTTATGAGAATATTCGCTATGGCCGTGCAGATGCTTCCCGTGATGAGATTATCGCGGCGATTAAATTGGCTCATTTGAGCGACTTTATTGAATCATTGCCAGATAAAGGCAATACCAAGGTCGGTGAGCGTGGATTAAAGCTTTCCGGCGGCGAAAAACAACGTGTTGCTATTGCTCGTGCTGTGTTGAAAGGTGCGCCTATTTTAGTGTTTGATGAAGCCACGTCTTCATTAGACTCACGCTCAGAGCAAGCTATTTTAAGTGCCTTGCGAGATGCTGCAAAAGGTCACACAAGTTTAGTCGTAGCCCATCGTTTATCGACCATTATTGATGCAGACCAAATAGTCGTATTGAGTAAAGGTAATATTGTTGAGCATGGCACTCATACTAGTTTATTAGCTCAACAGGGGCTTTATGCTCGGCTTTGGCATATTCAAAATGAACAAGAAAATCTGGCGAAGGGCTAAGTGTCGATAAACATGTTTCTGCGTTATATAAACTAAAAGTGAGAGGATTAGATGCTAGTACGCTAGCGCGGCTAGATTCTATACCAGCTAAAAGCGAGAGGATTAGATGCGAATATGCTGTGCGGCTAATTCCGAGTACCTAGCCGACCGAAGGTCGCTCTAGCAGCCCTATTCCTAGAACGTTGAGCGCGGTCACTTCTTGATATGCTGGAGCCTACATTTCGAGGTCGTTTAGGTATATATGTTGATGTGGCGTAAAAACGGGCGTTTGGGTTTATCATTCTCTTACCATGAGTAAGAATTATCACCAGCGAAGTCGTTAAGTGGGGGCATAATTAAAAACCTCTTTATAGCGTAAGCACTCTATAATGGAACATTTTAACAGCGCTGAATGGTGTTAAAACCCTATTGTTAGATTTATGGCTAATGAATTTTTTGACGATAGTGATTAACGCAGTTAATCTATAGCCTTACTCGTGAGTTATTTATCTCAGATAACATTGTTTTTCAATCAACTGGATTTTATTAAAGGTGCAGATTCGTGTATGGAGATGACTTGTGCATAATATTGCGTTAATTGCGGCGCTAGAAGGCACCCGGCATCAAGTGACAACAGATTGGTTTGCTATTATGGCAATGCTAAAAACGCGTAACATGTCTGATGATGCAATTAAAATAGTGTACAACGATTTGTGTGCTGGTTTAAGGGTGACGACTCGTGGCGTGACGTTAGCTAAGGCGATGGATAGTGATCTCGATAAGAGTATTGTATAACCTAGCCAATTAAACAAAATGATGACACGCAGGACACACTTTTGTTGTTTGACTCGCTCTAATCAACTCATGCTGTTATATCGATTTGCACTGACTTATGATGCTAATGAATTGATATCAGTGTATCTTTTGGGATGCCATTATGGCTTTAATCGCTAACATTAGGATTTTTGGTCGATAAAGCACTTGGAAGAAGATCGGGATATAGTCAGTTATGTCTAAAATGACAAATTCGACTGTTGATTAAAAATGATTACTTTTTCTGCCAACTAATACACACCATTTTTATCAGTGCCGCTGGAGAAGGGTCTAGTGTTAAACGTTTAATTTTGCCTTGTTCAAAGCATACTAATTCTCCTTCGATTTCTGTCATTCGATTACAGTTTTTACAGCTTAAACTTAAGCTTTTTGCATTTAGATCTACTGCATTCGTTTTTATATTCAATACGAAACCCTCTGGACTGACGTCTCTTCAAATCACATTAAGACTGCTTATTGTGACTAATATCAAACATATTGTACACCTTTTCTCATTTTCGGCAAAGTAATCCGCGCACTAGAGCCCTGTAATTTACTGGGGTTCATGACCTACACTATTGCATATGTCGGTAATGTTTATCGAGAGTGACTGCGACCCCAGACGATTGCACAATACGAGCATGGTGGCGGGTTAAATATCTTGGATCTGTTACGCCGCATGAATGTGCGATCATGATTAAATCATAGTGTAAAAAATGATTATAGTTTGCGACACGTACCGATTTATCTTTAGGATCTAAGCCTTTTTGTAGTCGTGTATTATGAGTTGTAATGCCAGTGGGGCAAGTGTCTTTGTTACATTGCAGCGATTGAATACAGCCTAAGGCAAACATATTTCCACGGGCGGAAGCAATAAAATCGGCACCAGTGGCTAATGCCCATGCCACATATGAGGGTATGATCATTTTCCCCGTAGCAATAATTTTAATGCGTTGCTTAAAGCCGCGTTCATTCAGTAAATCAACCAGTAACGGTAAACTCTGTCGTAGTGGTAAGCCCACATTATCCATCAGAGCTTGTGGCGCTGCGCCTGTACCGCCATCGGAACTGTCTAAGGTAAAAAAGTCTGGTGCATGCTCAATACCACGGCGCTCAATTTCATCCAGGAATTCGGTTACCCAAGACATATCGCCTAACACAGCCTTAATTCCTGTTGGTTTGCCGGTAATACCTCTTACCTGATTTATCATATCGACAATGTCAGCTACGTTGTTTAATTCAATGTGTCCATTGGGGCTAATTGAGTCTTGTCCCGCTGGGATCCCGCGAATAATGGCAATTTCTTCAGTCACTTTTATGGCGGGTAAAATACCACCTTTACCGGGCTTAGCACCTTGGCTTAACTTAATTTCAAACATTTTGACTTCAGGATGCGCTGCAATTTCGGTGAGTTTTTGTGCGTCTAAATGGCCTTGAGCATTACGGACACCGTATTTAGCTGTGCCTATTTGAAATACTAAATCACAATGACCTTTTAGATGGTAAGGGCTTAATCCTCCCTCGCCAGTATTGAGCCAACAGCCTGCTTTTGCTGCGCCATGGGATAGTGCTGTAATCGCTGGACGAGACAATGCCCCAAAGCTCATTGCTGATATATGGCAAATTTTCTCGGTTATGTAAGGGTGATTACAATCGGGGCCAATGGTGACAGCGATGGTTTTATGGGTGTCATGATCATTGATGGGGAATGCTGAGTTCATGAACATTACTGCCCCCGGTTTATCTAAGATCTGAGTAGAACCAAACGCAATGGTGCGGTCAACATTTTTAGCGGCGCGATATACCCAACTGCGTTCGGCGCGATTAAATGGCAGCTCTTCGCGGTCTTGGGCAAAAAAGTATTGTCTAAAAAACTCGCCTTGTTTTTCTAGAATATACCTAAAACGGCCGATGACAGGGTAGTTATGCCGAATGGCTTGTTTAGTTTGCAGTTTATCAGCGATAAACATGTAAATTACCGCAATGAGCAAGAACCAGAATAACATTAATAAAAGACCAGAAAAAATATCTATTCCCCACATAAACCAATGTTGTTGCAGCATATTTTTGTCCTTAATTAAAATTCAGTGTGAGAGACTCAGTATGGGTGATAATGATAAAATTAATCTTATTAACTAGCCATATTAGCAATAACCAATACGAGGTAACTATATCGTTACACTTTTGACCTCGTTATCAAACGGTTTTCTTTTGCAGTAGTAAGGCATTAATTGATGCGATTGTGATGCGTTGAAGCTTACTTTTTCAATTTAGCGGTTATTGCTAATGTACACATTAACGCTGTTATTTGGGCTATCCTTTACATTATCGTTATGCAATATAGGCCTTTAGTTCGCCATTAATATCGTAAGGGGGTGAATGAGATGAATCGTTATATTTATCTATTATGACTTCAGAGATTCATTTTTTGGTCGATATTTAGGCTATCTATTATGCTAAATGAGAAATTATTATGGATGTTAACAATGCGGCTTCAACTAATGCGACCTGTAATGGTCAAGTATTTCTGGAGAGATTTTAAGCCGCTTTTTTTAACTCATTATATTTCTGATGTGGCGTCTTATA
>NZ_JBEOPP010000027.1:0-59274 GCF_040310185.1 Shewanella sp. T24-MNA-CIBAN-0130
CAGTATTGTATTTTATCGTTTTTTGACATGATTGTTTTCCTAGATTTAGTTAGGAAATAATCATGTCACATTTGAAGGTTATTGGTATGTGCGGTTAATTGAGCGCTTACTTTGCAATGATAATTGGCTTAAATCCATCAACAGTAAATAAAGTTGAACATCATCCTACCATTGCATGTGGTATCCATTTTGCGAAGCTATAGGGCTATAGTGGTGTTTGGATGACAAATTTATTTGCATATCGTGCTACAGAGCCAAGTGAGATCAACATACAAGGTGATCCCATTGGTGAAGGCAACGATAGCTGTCTCAATTAGCTAAGATGGCGGTGTTGTTGTCGTCTTATGGGGCAATGAAGACGGTCACTTAAATTGTGCTTATGCCGTTAAAGGTATGCCGGCAAACTTCATCTTCTGAAGATGAATTAATCTAGCGGGTCTGCACAGGCATTTTATTTAAAAGCAGATTTAAACGTTGATTTAAAAACTGCACTAATGGACGTTCAACAAGTTAATTAATTGGAGTCAAAACCGCGGACTATTGTGCTCCACTTCATTTTAGCCCACAATTTTTCGCCAGTTATTAGGTGTTGAGCAATATTAGGTCACAGATACAGCTTCTGAGAGCGCCAGCGATCTAGAAGGGGCGACAGTTGTCATTACCCATAGAGTGCGTGAGTGCAAGCACGCCGAATACGAAAATTGGTTTAATGAAATTGCGCCGCTTTGCAAAGCCTCGCCAGGCCATCTGGACTGGCACATCGTCCGTCCGATTTCTGGACTAACCGGAACATACACGATCATTATCCGATTCGACACACGATCACATTTGCAGCAATGGATGGAGTCGCCGACTCGCTCTCGTCTGATCGAAAAGGTTAAGCCGCTATTAGCTACTGGCGACGACTTCTTTATAAGTAGTGGACTGGATTTCTGGTTTACCCCAGAAAGGGCCAAAGCTAAAGTACCCGTGCGCTGGAAGCAGTACATAGTGACATGGTCCGCTATCTACCCTTTAGTGCTGGGTGTTCCGATAGTTATTGCACCAGTGTTGCGACTCTTGCACGTTGCCGATAATCATTTTATAACGACGCTTGCCGTAACAGGGACCGTGGTTTTTCTTATGGTCTATTGGGTCATGCCTCGTTACACACGACTTATCCAGCGATGGTTATTCCGTTGAGACACTCTATGACCCAATCGCGGGCTCATATAGTCTGAAGCGGAGCGGGCACTATTAAGTGTTAGATATGCACCTTGAAAATCGAAAATACATTGTCGGTAATGAAGTGAGCATCGCAGATCTCTCTGCCTAGGGGGATTGATAAAGCAAAGGCGGTACTTGGCGATGATGGGTTAGCGCCTTACCCAAATCTTCAGCATTAGTTTGCTGGTGCGAACAGTCGTGTTGTGGGAGACAAAAGCGCGCAATATTGGTCGGGACCTTGAATTTAAATATGATTTTGACTCTGTTGCACAAAGCTCTCTTTATCGGTAACATTTTTCTAAAGCGTCGTTTTAAGGATCAATGCAAAGGCTTTGAGGTAAGGTTAACAACCGCTGTCCGCTTCATTCAGTTAAGCCACCCATGGTTTTTTTGTCAGCCACAGGTTTTCGAATTGCCAGACTTGCTTCATGATGGCAGCCCAATTACCGCCTGTTGCTTATTGCTTAGATGAGATAGCGTTTAGCCCTGCCATACTCAAGTTAAAATTTATTACTTAACATCAGACATTAAAACGATAGCATTTATCTGCCATTTTTATTCAAAAAATTGAGCCGGGAAAATTGATAGGTTTTTCATTACGGTAAACATTTGATTGATCATCGGTTGAGCTAATGGCTCAACGCCAGGGCGGTTAACGTAGCCGCGTAATCCGGTAAAATGAACCTGAAAAAAGCGCGCGTACTCTATTGCCGACAACTTATCGCTTAGCTCATTATGCTCAATGGCTTGCTCAAAAATAGCCGTAAGATAGTCTTCAAATTTAGCAGCTAAATCTACACTCAGTTCATATAAATGGCTGTCTTTATCGGCAAATTCACTGTTTGCTTTTACTAGCATGCAAATGGCACTTGGGCTGCAAGCTTTGGTTTTAATCAGCACATTTTCTACAAATGCGCGCAACCCACCGACTATAGAATCGGAAGTCGATAAAAAGCCTTCTATTTGGTTTTTCATATCTAGGGTGTAATCTTTAAGCGACTCACAATATAGCCCTTCTTTAGAGCCAAATGCCGAATAAATACTGCCAGGACGCATGTTAATGGCGTCTTGTAAATCGCGCGTAGAAGTAGCATGAAACCCTTTTTCCCAAAATAGTTGGCTAGCTAGGCGAATGACATTCTCGCGCTCAAATTTAACCTTGTTTACCATGTTAATTCCAATCAATTTGAACAATTTGAACAATTTGAACAATTGCTCAATTTTAACTTGAGCAGCCGATCAAAATCAAATAGTATCGTTGTCGACGTTACTTATATTTATATTTTTATTGGAGCCAAACATGGCAGAATTTACGTTATACACAGCCGAGACCGCACCAGAAGAAGCAAAACCTTTACTCGCCGATTCGGTAGCCGCATTTGGTATGTTACCTAACCTACATGCAATAATGGCTGAAGCACCGACCTTACTTAAAGGTTACCAAGTACTGCATGAGCTGTTTCAAAAAACATCATTCAATGCACAAGAGCTAACCGTGGTATGGCAATCAATTAATGTTGAGCATAACTGCCACTACTGCGTCCCCGCTCATAGTGGTATTGCAGCGGCAATGAAAGTAGATCAAGACATTGTTGATGCATTAGTTAACAAAACCCCACTTGCTAACCCTAAGCTTGAGGTTTTACGTGAAACAACACTGGCAATGACGCGCGAGCGCGGTGTGATAAGCGATGAGCAAATAGAAACATTCTTTGCGGCAGGTTATGGTAAACAACAACTTTTAGAAATTATTGTTGGCTTATCTCAAAAAGTAATGAGCAACTACACTAATCACTTGGCAGATACGCCGGTTGATGAAGCCTTTAAAAAATACGTAAAATAAGGACATTTTTAAATAACAAAAGGCAGCCTAGGCTGCCTTTTTAGTATTAGCACTATTCCCCAGGATGTCGAAGATAGCTTATTGCCGTGACAAGGCGCCTAGTGAGTTACCGAATTGCAATGGGGTACAACAAGGCAAGAGCGTATTTACGCGACCAATAAAATGAGCCATATATGGACGCTCTCGGTGAGTCTAGCGACAGTTTTTGGCCTTAATCTTTTATTCAACAGTTCCGTCTTGTCATTGCTTTTGATACGACTCATGTCCTGCTAAAAACGCTTGTACTGTGCTGATGTTTATAATCGATACGGGCTTAACAGTCTAGCTGCCCCCTAATGAAATCCGATCCACTACGCCTAAAAATGTGCAACACCCTTGCTACGCAGATCAGCCTTTGCCAACTCACTTCTAGGCTACGCCTCATATGATGTTCATCAGCTCGCACTCTTTAAACATTTATCGTACTAGCGGCCTCAATCCGTTATCGCGGTCAAGCCCTTCCCATTGGCTAATCGTTAACGCTTAATAACGATAAGTTAGCTTAACGGTGATCTTGCTGCAAAGGACTTTTAACTCATCAGTTGATGCCCATGCTGGGCGTACATCAGTCAAAGCACGCATTTTTTATTCCCCAAAAGCCGGCCAGCATCAGCAAGTTGGTGTTTGAAGTGCGAGAAGGCGATGAAGAGGCGAGCATTTACAGATAGAACTTTCAAGTCCAAGGTTAAAAATCTCTACATTCTTGAAGCCATCTCTAAATTGTTGAAGAAATCCAGAATATCGATTGATGTAGACTATGATTCGATATCCAATAACTCGTTATGCAGCACTTGTCAGTGATATGGATGCTTATTACTTGGACATTGACAATGATTAATTACCTAGGAGAATGACGATGTCAGATGTAAAAAACAGCAGTGGAAGTTGCCTTTGTGGCACCGTTAAATTTGCCGCTCAAAGTGGTAATAGCGTGGGTGTTTGCCATTGCAGCATGTGCCACAAATGGAATGGAGGACCACAGATGGCTGTTTACTGTGGTGATAGTGTCTCGTTCGAAAATGAACAGAGTATTTCAGTCTATAAGTCGTCTGAATGGGCGGAACGTGGGTTTTGCAAAAATTGCGGTAGCCATTTATTTTATCGATTGCAGGGTAATCAGCATATGATCCTAGCGGGTGCTTTCAATAATAATGAAGATTTTATTGTTGAGAATCAATATTTTATAGACGATAAGCCTTCGTTTTATCGGTTCGAAAATGAAACGGTAAACCTGACTGGTGCCGAAACTGCAGAAAAAATGGGACTGAGTTAATAGACCGGTCGTCTCGAGAGGTTGTTTCGAAAGTAAGGCAAGCGTATAGGAAGCATAATTGAGTATTGCTTATCAATAATTGATGCGTCAATGTACTTCTAACGATAAGGATAGGCCGCGCGAAGCCGCGTCCTATCCCGAGAGCTGAACATGCCCGAAGTGGGGCGTGACTAAGAGGCTTTATTATGTCACTGACCGATCGAAATTCCGACCGATTTGACGTGACATTTTTGGATACGATTTGCGTGTGGCGGCGCTCCCTTTGCGGGTTGCTAAGGCTGATTTTCTCTCTGGTCATGATGGAAAAATCATGCCCGCGATAGCCAGCATCAGTTGAATACGCAATGCAGAACCGCTTGCTTGTATTGCTTCACCATAAAGGAGTTTATTTGAATATTTCAGAATCACATAAAAAAGAGCTTTTAGTGGCCAAATCATTATTAGAAAACCCTGGGCTCGCGGTAAAAATAACTCATTTTATAGGTACCCCTATTGAAAAAGGTTTAGCCTTATTACCTGATAATTGGCATAAAAATATCGCTAAAGTGACAGAGAAATCGCTGCTCAAAGCGTCTGAAGCGGCAATCTTTACCATGAAAGATATTCCCGGAGAAGAATCGTCTAATCATTGGCATAAATTTGGCGCAGCAGTGAGTGGGGGTGTGGGGGGATTCTTTGGCTTGGCAGCGATAGCTGTTGAACTGCCTATTTCAACATCAATAATGCTGCGTTCTATAGCTGATATTGCCCGTAGTGAAGGAGAGTTGATTACCACACCGGAAACAAAAATGGCTTGTTTAGAAGTGTTCGCATTGGGTGGCGAAAGTGATTTAGATGATAGTAGTGAATCTGGCTATTTTGCCATCAGAGCCGCTCTTGCAAAATCAGTCTCTGAAGCGGCTGAATTTATGGTTAAAAAAGGTATTACCGATGAAGCCGCTCCTGTGTTAATTAAGCTAATTTCTAAAATTGCTGAAAAGTTTGGTGTTCAAGTTACTCAAAAAGCCGCGGCTCAAGCTGTACCTGCTATAGGCGCTGCGGGTGGTGCAATCATCAATACTTTATTTATTGACCACTTTCAAGACATGGCGAGAGGGCATTTTATTATTCGAAAATTAGAGCGTGTATATGGATATGATACAGTAAAGAATGCTTATAATGTTTTACCTAAAAATGGTTAACACATTGTTGAACCGATACTAAATGGTTTATTGTGCTCGCTGCTCACAAATCATAGCTAACTTTTCCCGCCGTTTAACGAGGCATTAAGGCTGTCACATTTCTCTAAAACCTATTTTACCTTGTGCGCGACGTTAAAAAGAGTGAGCTTGAAGAGTGAAACCTATTAAGCATCATTTTCATTTTTGACATTCTATAGTCTCGTTAGGGCGCTACTCGATGTCAGACAGGGCCTCATTTGTTGATAAATTTTTAAAGGTCAAAAAAATATGAAAAAATTGTTTAATACTATATTCGCTGGCGTTCATCTGTTCGCGGCTGTGGTCCTTATCATCCTATCCCTGATAATTATGCTGTGGTCTGTTTATGATGTCATTTCCGCTATAAAGGATGACTCTGGATTTATTCCATTAATGCTTCAGGCTGTAGCCGCTATAATAATCGCGGCAGCCATTATTGATGTTGCACAGTATATGATGGAAGAAGAAGTCTTTAAGGACAAAGAGCTGCGAGACCCTAAAGAAGCAAGAAGAACCATTACAAAAATAATTGTAATCATTACTATTGCCGTCAGCATTGAAGGGTTGGTTTTTATATTTAAAGCAGGTACGAAAGACATTAGCCTTTTACTGTATCCGGCTTTGCTCATCATGGTATCCGCAATTTTAATTGTGGCGCTCGGTATATATCAAAAATTAAGTGCGACTATAGAAAAGACAGAGAAAGAAGATGCATAACACATCATTGAGAATTATATGGCCATATGATTTAGATAAGTCTTTACTTGGGGCATATTGCGGCATTAGTCGCATAAAATGACTGTGTATGCCACTTTGGTAGTTTTATTATTCTAATGCTCCAGAACGACTTAAATAAAGGAAATTTTATGAAGTTAAAATCGATGCTTATGAATATTGCGGTAATATTGCCATCAATTTTTTTGGCTCATAATTTACTCGCCAGTCCATTAGAGCAATCTAGCGAAACGTTTTTCTCACTTGCTGAGATAAAAGAGGGTGATAAAAAGCCGCTACAGCCTGTTGAATACATATCAGCAACTGATAATGTGTCTTTAGCATATCGCGCGTATCTGCCACTAAAACCGCAAGCAGTTTTGATTTTTTATCATGGAGCGGGTGCTCATAGTGGGCTGATCTATAACCACATTGGTGTTGGATTACGTGATGATTTTGATATAGCGGTATATATGCCAGATATTCGAGGACATGGTAGTTCACAAGGTGATCGAGGTGATGCCCCAGATGTTGAACAAGTGTGGGCTGATATTAATACCATCGTCAGAGTTGCGCGTGATAAATATCCAGATATGCCTATTTTTATTGGCGGGCATTCCAGTGGTGCAGGCCTAGCGCTTAATTATTCGAGTTGGGATCAAAGAGCGGAGGTTGAAGGGTATGTGTTTCTTGCTCCGTATTTTGGCTTTCGTTCAGAAACCAACTACGACAAGGGTGAAAATATAGGTATTGAGTTTTCTACTGTGAAAACGTCAAACTTTATTATTAATACTATAAGTGGCGGTTTATTTTTAGGTCATTCCAAGGCGGTTAGATTCAATTTCCCCGATGCTGTGTTAAGCAAAAACCCTGAAATCGTTCCATTTAACACCGTAAATATGTCAAATGCGCTTACCCCACACTCTCCTGATCTTCAGTTATCTGATTTACAGCAATTTGGATTATGGATTGGAAAGCAAGATGAAGCGTTTGACCCCATAAAAGTGACCCTGTTTGCGCAAAATAATAGTGACAACAAAGTGCGCAAGGAAATTAAAATCGTCGATAAAGAAAATCATTTTTCTATCATTTTGAATGCACACAATCTTATTGGGCCGTGGCTTAAAAGAGCGATTAAGTAGTCCTATTGTATGTCTAACCAATAAGGATAGGCCGCGCGACGCCGCGGGCTTATCCCAAGTGTTGAACAAGTCCGATATTGGCTGTGACCAAGACTGTTTTTATCCAGTGGTTAATAACCGTTCGAGAATGTAACCGACTTGCAGTAAGGTTTGTCGATGTCTTTTGTGCCCCACGGCGACTTAGCTCAATAAGCCATTCAAACGGAAAAATACCGTTGGCTGTTTTCACTCAGTCCAATATGTTAACCCTCTATATCTAGACACTTAATGTGGTGTCATACCCCTAAAAGGATCAAATCATGTCTTTGCTGCTAACTGTTTTAGCAACCACACTGCTTGCTGGTTTGGCTATGCCGTTAGGTGCTTTAATTGCCCATTTTGAGAATGTGAGCAGTGAGTGGCTTGAACAGGAATTTAGGCACAGTGTCATGGCTTTTGGGGGCGGGGCATTATTGTCAGCCGTTGCTTTGGTTTTAGTGCCAGAGGGCATAGCGCATCTTGATCCATTATCGGCTTGTATGTGGCTTATGGTGGGCGGACTTAGCTTTATGGCCCTTGATATTTACCTTAACAAAATAGATACCCCAGCCACTCAACTAGCAGCCATGCTAGCGGATTTTATTCCTGAATCAATCGCACTAGGTGCGGCGTTCGCCACGGGAAGTAACAATGCGTTCTTACTGGCAGCGTTAATCGCGTTACAAAACGTGCCTGAAGGGTTTAGTGCCTATCGTGAATTAAATGCCTCTTCTGCTTATAGGCCCCAAAAAATTATCATCATGTTTTGTTTAATGGCTGTGCTTGGGCCTATAGCAGCAATGTCTGGCTATTTATGGTTATCAGAGTCGCCAAAAGTGATTGCCGCAGTCATGCTTTTCGCATCGGGTGGTATCCTCTATTCAATATTTCAAGATTTAGCGCCTCAAGCAAAACTAGAAAATCGTTGGGCCCCGCCAATGGGGGCGGTATTTGGGTTTGGTCTGGGTATGTTGGGGTTAATGTTAACCACATCATGATAATGGGTGCGGGCATAACAAATAACCATAAGGCCGCACTAAGCTGCGTCATTACCCTAAGTGTCGAATAAACCCTATATTGGATGTGGCTAAGATTGTTTAGTATGTAAAATTTGGCTGATGCCTATCATATCGTGACCTTAATGGTATGACTTCTGTGCCTAACAATAATAATTGCTGCCGTGTTTGACTTGCCTCAGGTAGAATGCCGACACATAGTTTTTTCATTTTTTGGCGTATTCTATATGCAAATCAATCGTGTACTTCTGACCGCTGTCGGTAGTGTTTTGCTGGCGATGGTGACCATTCAGTCTGGCGCTTCGTTAGCAAAACAACTTTTTCCCTTGGTTGGGCCAGAAGGCACCACAGCACTGCGTTTAGGCTTTGCCGCTGCGGTACTTTGGCTAGTATTTCGTCCATGGCGGGCATTACCTCAAGGCAGAGATTGGCAGAGCATTATTATTTATGGTCTGTGTTTAGGCGGAATGAATCTCTTGTTTTATTTAGCCATTGAACGTATTCCGTTAGGGATTGCGGTTGCGCTTGAGTTTACCGGCCCCTTGGCAGTAGCCTTGTTTGGCTCAAAGCGCAAAAGCGATCTATTTTGGGTCGGTTGTGCCATTGCGGGGATTTTACTGCTGCTGCCTGACTTATCCAGTGCACAAGGGCTTGATATTACGGGCGCATTGATGGCACTTGGGGCCGGGGCGTGCTGGGCCGGTTATATCTTGTTTGGTACGCGCACCGGCAAGCAAGCCTCCGGTGGTATTACAGTGGCATTAGGCATGACGGTAGCAGCCATAGTGCTAGTACCCGTTGGCGCCGTGAGCCAAGGCTTAGCGTTATTGAGCTGGGAAGTACTACCGCTTGGGTTATTGGTGGGGGTGTTATCCAGTGCCTTGCCTTATTCGTTGGAAATGGTGGCCTTAAGAAATATGCCTACACAGGCCTTTAGCGTGCTAATGAGTTTAGAGCCTGCCATTGCCGCATTGGCAGGTCTTATGATACTAAGTGAGCAATTGACCTTGTTGCAGTGGTCCGCCATCGGCTTGGTGATTATCGCTTCGGTAGGGAGTAGTTTCACCCCTAAAAAAGCGATAGAGATGGGGGTGTGATCTTGGTTGGTAATTCTTGTGTATTAATGTTCATGTTATTTTATAAGTAATTGTTTTAATTGTAATTATAATTATATGAACAGTGTTTTAAAAACGGCGCCGATAATTTTTAAGCAAATGCCGCAAACATTTATACAGAAATAAGCAGCAAGGCGCTGTAAATGGCCAACGCTGGCTATAGGGTTAACTTTTCAACTGATCCGCACGCTTAATTAACATGCTACTTTGTGCTATGAATGAAAAATATCATCAAGGATATTCAATAACCATCGATGCAACGGATTTTTTTCTGAACGTTTGTGCCAAGCGACAATAACATCAAAGCTGGGAGGGCTCTGTTCAATTTCAATGGCAACCAACCTGGGGTCAGGTAATAATCTAGCCGGCAGGAAAGCAATCGTATTTGTGGCCTCTATTATGGTAGATGCTGACGAAAAGCTGGGTACTGACATTAAAATATTCCTTTTCAGGTCTTTTTTTGCAAACCAGGAATCATGAGAGCCTTTCAGATTGGGTCGAGAAGGTGAAATAACGATTTGCGGTAGCTGCGCGATTTCTTTCAGACTGTATTTCTTATCACGATAGATTGAGTTTTTTCCTGTCACACAAACATGGCGATCTTCAAATAAGCGCATATTTGGGTAATCTTGCGGAATAAATTCTGGGAAGGTGAATACGAGATCAAGCTCACCAGTGACCATTAGCTGATGTAAATTGTCCGATTCAAAATCCCTAATGATAACTTTCAGGTTCGGAGCTTGTTTATTCACCTGTTTAAGTAACATCGGCAAAATAGTCACTAAGGCATAATCCGAGGCACTTATCTGTAAAACCCCTGATAGTTCAGCCGGGGTAAAGTGATCACCAGAGATTAAATTGTCAATATCAGCCAGTATATTATTGACCTTATGCTCCATTTCTTCCGCAACATGGGTGGGCGTCACGCCATTGCTGGTTCTAATAAACAGTTCATCATCAAAGGTATTTCTTAGCTTTTTCAGTTGCTCACTAATGGCTTGCTGAGTTAAGCCCAATAAATTTGCCACTTTAGATAAATTTCTTTCCTGAAGTAACAACTGGAGAATACGCAGTTGTTTTATATCAAGCCTATTGATACCACTAATATTTGTATCCCCAACAAGTTTATATTGTTTTTTTTTGTATTGAAGAGAGTTTAGCATACATCCCATCTAATTCATTAGCGGCAGTATTTCGCACGGAGGATCCATTATGTTGTTGGATGGGGTAAGTCAAAAACAGTCATCAATTAAAGCAGAAATTAATTATATAAAATCAGATTCTAGTGCCATTTTTGATTTATCAACCACAGCAAAAAGTGCGAATAAGCTAACGGAACATGTTGATACTCGACTCGTTGAAATAGCTAATGCGCGCTTATTGAATACCCCTCCATCACTCAATAATGATGGCTTTGGTTTAGCTAAAAATGATTATGTTATTGCGAACTATTTTGACGATAACCTTGTTCAAACAGAGCTTTATCCACAAATAATAAAGCACCTCTTGGATCTAACCAATGCCAGCCAATGTCTTGTTTTTGACCATACCATTCGCTCGGTTGAAGATCATTTAACGCGCACAGAAAAGCGCGCTCCTATTCATACCGTACATAACGATTACGTGGCGAGTTCAGCAGAAAACCGTCTTAACATAGAACTGAAAAAAAGCGGCCTAAATGCAAGTGATTATAAAAAGTTTCAGTTTATAAATACTTGGATCCCTTTAGTTGATGTAGTACTCGATAGTCCTTTGGCACTTGGAGATGCAAGAACATTTCACCCCGAACAATCTCAAAAGTTACCGGTGGCTTATCCTGATCGTATCGGGGAAATAGAAGCTTTTAGTTATGACGATAATAATCGTTGGTATTTTTATCCTCAAATGACATCGCAAGAACAACTCAATTTTAAAGTCTTTGATAGCGACCTAGATAGCGCTATTTCAAGGACTCCTCATAGCGCGTTTTCATTGCCAATGAGTGATCAAAAATCAGCTGTGCGGATAAGCATTGAAGTCAGATGCATAGTGTTATTCGACTAAGCTCGACCCTTTTGCCGTTGTTTGGTATGACAAATTAGGTATTGGTCGAGAAACGCCTCAACCCATGCTTGACGCATATAGCCAACAGAAAAATAGCTTGATCAACTTACATAGATCACCGATAGGTCTATTTTAATCACATTCTCGGAGTCACATAAAATGAAGTTCTCTCACTTATTTAAACAAACCCAATTAGGTCCATATACCTTAAGAAATCGTATTGTTTTACCACCACTGACACGTTCACGAAGTGATCAGCCTGGGAATATTCCTAATCAACTGATGGCGCAGTACTATGCTCAACGCTCGGGCGCTGGTTTCATGGTGACGGAAGGAACACAAATTGAACCTAGAGGGCAAGGATATGCGTGGACACCGGGCATTCATAGTGCCGAGCAAATTGCGGGCTGGAAACAAGTCACCAAAGCGGTACATGATGCAGGTAGTATTATCTTTTGCCAATTGTGGCATGTTGGACGCGTCTCTCACACCTCATTACAGCCAGATCAGCAAGCACCTGTTGGCCCATCTGACCTTATAGCAGACACCGTTAAGGTGTTTATTGAAACGGCTCCAGATCAAGGCGCCTTGGCCGACCCAAGTGAGCCAAGATCACTGTCTACCGCCGAGGTTGAAGAGCTTGTACAGATGTATAAACAGGCGGCAATTAACGCCAAAGAAGCTGGATTTGATGGCGTTGAATTACACTGCGCTAATGGCTACCTTGTTAATCAGTTTATCTCTGAGCATACCAATAATAGAACCGATAAGTACGGTGGTACTTTAGCGAATCGTTTACGTTTTCTAAAAGAAATAACCGAAGCGGTTGCCAGTGTTATGGGGCCAGATAAAGTCGGAGTAAGGTTTGCGCCATTATTTGAAAGTACCGACGAAGTCAGAGTGTATTTAGGGTTAGTTGAAAGTGACCCTCACCTAACCTATATCGAAGCGATTAAAATTTTAAATAATATTGGCATTGCTTATTTATCGCTTGCTGAAGCTGATTGGGATAATGCTCCAGATTTACCTGAAAAATTTTATCAAGAAGTCAGATCAACCTTTGATGGCTTAATTATGTATGCAGGTAAATATACCCCAGAAAAAGCGCTTCGAATATTGACTGAAGGTCATGGTGATATTTTTGGTTTTGGCCGGCCATTTATTGCTAATCCAGACTTACCTGAACGCATTAAATACGAATGGCCATTAAATGAAGCCGATCCATCGACTATGTACGGCGGAACCAACAAAGGCTACACAGATTACCCCGTATACATAAAGTAGACAGCTTGTTGCTCAATGCTGAGAAAAGTTGTAGCACTAATTCTGCTATACATTTCCTATACATGAAATAATTAGAGGACTTAATATGAAAAGCATGACCCTTTCTACACCGGGCGGTCTTGACCAGCTCAAGCTTAACCATAGCGCGGAACCTGGCGAACCGGGGCCTGGCGAAATACGAGTACGTATTCGAGCCTGTTCTCTCAACTTTCACGATTATGCAGTGGTTGTCGGAGCCATCTCGACCGAAGACAACCGCATCCCCATGGCGGATGGCGCCGGCGTTGTAGAAGCCATCGGTGAAGGTGTCAGCGAATTTAAGATTGGTGACCCTGTCGTGTCGACATTCTTCCCTGATTGGCTAACTGGCCCCGCTCTTATTGGAAACTTCAGTACCACACCCGGTGATGGCCAGGATGGTTACGCACGCGAGCAGGTTGTCCGCCCAACGAACTGGTTCACCCACGCCCCTAAAGGCTACACCCATGCCGAAGCCGCCACATTGACCACCGCAGGCTTAACCGCATGGAGAGCGCTTGTTGTTGATGGCGGCTTAAAAGCAGGTGATACCGTGCTCACGATGGGCACCGGTGGTGTGTCTATCTTTGCACTGCAGTTTGCCAAGATGATGGGCGCTCGGGTTATTTCTACGTCGTCTTCAGACGAAAAGCTGGAACGGCTCACCGCACTGGGTGCCGACCACACCATCAATTACAAAACCACACCGGCCTGGGGCACTAAGGTTCAGGAAATAACTGGCGGCAAGGGCGTTGACCACGTTATAGAAGTGGGTGGCCCTAGCACTCTGCCAGAATCTATTGATGCCGTGCGCATTGGTGGCCATATCGCGCTCATTGGGGTGTTGACTGGCTGGGCTGGGGATATTCCAACCGCAAAACTGATGGCGAAACAGGTCCGCCTGCAAGGACTGATTGTGGGCAGCCGAAACCATCAGCAAGAAATGATCCGCGCGATTGAAGCAAACGACATGCACCCGATCCTTGACCGGTCATTTGCGCTGGAAGAGATCGCTGACGCGTTCCGCTACCAAGAGTCTGGCAAGCACTTCGGTAAGATCTGCCTAGCGTTTTAATCCGAGCAATATATGGCCAGCCACTTGTGAAACCATTTTTTTGCATCTAATGGGGAATGCGCAAGTTGGTTATGGTGGGCTTAGTCAATCCAATCCGCAGCGGCTTATGGGCCACTGCGGCCTTATAAAGTTGGATTGAGTCTGCGCCACAAAGCAACTATTTTTGCCGGGTGTGGCGCTTAAACAACAGCATCGATAATTTTTTACCGAATGCCGCTAACATTTATGCAGATATAAGCGGCAAGACTATGCACATTGCCAGCACAGGCCATGTGCTTAACTCTTTAACTAGATAGCGTCATTCTCGATTAATAGCTATCAAGTCTATGTTACTGTTTTGAATGAGTCATATTGTTTACATTGAATAGATGAAAGCTTAATTCATCGAGAAACGAATTCAATATTTTTTGTGTCAAGAGTCAAAAAAGCTATGGTATTGATTAGAGAGTAGAGCGGTTTCGTAAGGTATTATATGATGACTGAATGTACAGATGATCAGACATAGAGATAACATGCTAGGCTGTTTTTTTTATTATTTAGTCTTTATACTGCGCGGCTGTTTTGTCTGCGTAGAAAGTAAAAATGAAAAGTTGGATATTTTTAAGTGTGGCTATTTTAACTGAAGTTGTGGCAACTTCTGCACTTAAAGCAAGCGATGGATTTTCAAGAATAATGCCTTCAATCGTGGTTATTGTGGGGTACGTATTATCTTTTTATTTTCTATCCTTGGCGCTAAAAACTATTCCTGTTGGTATTGCTTATGCGACTTGGGCTGGATTGGGTATTGTGCTCATTACGGTGATCGCTTGGGTGATGTATGGGCAAAAATTAGATTTAGGTGCGCTAGTGGGAATGACGTTAATTTTAGCGGGTGTTGTGGTAATGAACTTATTCTCAAGCGTTACTCCGCATTAGTATTAGCGTTAGTACGCAACCAATAACATAGACATTGCGTAGCCGAATTTTTGTGTTTTTATTCACTTTTCTCTCCAAATTTCGAGCCGACGGTGCCCATTTCTAACTAATGCGCAGCGTTTTTAGGCACAACAAAAAGGGCTTAACAATGATAGTCATTGTTAAGCCCTTTTTGTTTAGTGTTAGTCATAGTCTTGGATATAGCCGCTCAAGCCTAAGCGATGAATGGGTTGATCGCCTAGGCTGTAAGCGTTATTACCACGCCATGTCTAAAATCTTACGGCTGGTGGCTAAATCGACTTGGCCGCTTTCAGATAATGCGGTCATGCCATGAGCTTCTAATGCATTAATCACTAGGCTGATTTGATCTTGGGTTACACCGTGATCGCGTAAACGGGTTGGTAAACCTACTTGCTGGAAGAAAGCTTCTGTTTTGTCAATGGCTTGATCCACTCGGCTAGCTTCATCACCTTCAGTGATATCCCAAACGCGTGCTGCGTATTGCACTAATTTAGCGTGTTTTTGTTCTTTCAATACACGCCATAGTGATGGCAATACAACGGCTAACGTTTGTGCATGGTCGATATGGAATAGTGCGGTTAACTCATGTCCAATCATGTGAGTAGACCAATCTAATGGCACGCCTGTGCCTATCATACCGTTTAGAGCAGATGTAGCACTCCACATTAAGTTAGCGCGGGCATCGTAGTTTGTTGGCTCTTCAACAGTGATAGGACCAATTTCAATAAGGGTGCGCATAATGCCTTCTGCCATGCGGTCTTGTACGCGGGCATCAACGGGGTAAGTCGCATATTGCTCAAGCACATGCACAAACGCATCGACAACACCGTTTGCCACTTGAATTTTGGGTAAGCTAAAAGTCAATTCAGGGTCAAGCATGGCAAATGTTGGGTAAGCACATGGGTGATTTACTGGGAACTTACCGCCTTGATAGCTCACTACTGCAAAGGCGTTCATCTCAGAACCGGTAGCCGGCAGGGTAGCAATAACGCCAAGTGGGATGACGTTGTCATTAGCCACTGGAACCGGTGTAAAGCCGTGATGTAATAAACTTGCTGTGTCACCGTCAAATTGAGTCGCTAGGGCGATAAATTTGGTGCCGTCCATAACCGAACCACCACCGACAGCCAGTAAGAAGTCGATGTTTTCTTTACGGGCAACATCAACGGCTTTTATTAGGGTCTCGTATGTCGGGTTTGCCTCAATGCCGCCAAACTCAAATACAATGCGGTCACCTAATGCGGCTTTGACTTTATCGAGTGTGCCGAAACGTTGCACGCTGCCGCCACCGTAAGTGATTAATACTCGTGCATTGGCTGGAACAAGTTGGTCTAACTCTGCGATACGGTCTTTGCCGAAAACAACATGAGTAGGGTTACGATAATCAAAATTGAGCATAATGGACGCCTTTTGGTTGAGCGGTGAAACAAAGAGTTGACTGATTGTTGATGCATAAGTCGTTTATGGACAAATTTTATATACACAACAACAAGGTTAAATTATGTGATTATGATAGCTGGTTGAGTCAAAATAAACAGACACAGAGCTATCGAGTTCATGCCTATTCCTATCTATATTGTTTAAATAAGGTGGTTTTTTGGTTAATTTGATACCTTTTACTGCTTTTTTGATAGTATTGGTATGAGGTTTTTTCTAAGGGGAAGGTATGAGTGAAGCAGCAAAATTAATGGCACAACTTGCCCCAACTGAAGGGGTTAATAATACCCATTTATCCGGTGTGCATGTGTTTCGTAGCTCACGGTATGGCGCGCGCGGACCCATGTGCTATTCACAAGGTGTGCTTATTGTCGGCCAAGGTAAAAAGCGGGTTTACTTAGACAACCAAAGCTTCGATTACGACCGCCAGCACTCATTAGTGATGACGGTGCCACTGCCGGTAGAGTGTGAAACGTTTGCCAGTATTGAAGAGCCTGTATTAGTATTGATGGTTGATATCGATTTAGTGCAGCTTAATTACATTATCCGACTGATGGATGAGCATCATCAGATCCCTAAAGATTTAAACGAATCGCGCCAGAGTGGCTTTTTTGTTGCTGATAACACTGAAGACATGGATTGCAGCGTTATTCGGCTATTACAGGCGTTACAGTCGCCATTAGAAGCCAAAGTAATGGGTGAGGCGTTAGTGCTTGAGTTATTGTATCGTTTATTAGACTCGCCCAATGCCGCACCGCTTTATGCGTTGTCGCTTAGCCACACTCGTTTATCGAGGGTCGAAAAAGCCCTTAGCTACATTCATAAACATTATGGTGAGTCGGTTGAAGTAGACACTTTAGCTCGTTTGGTCAATATGAGCCCGTCGGCGTTTCATCGTTGCTTTAAAGAGGTCACCGCCTCATCACCGATACAATACTTAAAGAAGATCCGCCTGAATAAAGCCAAAGCGTTATTACAAGTGCAGAATTTGAAGGTTAAAGAGGTATCAACTCAGGTGGGGTACGAAAGCACGGCCCAATTTAGCCGCGAGTTTAAACGCTACTTTGATCAAAGCCCAGGCGAGTGCGGGAGGTTATAATGGCTATTCCTATTCCGAGTCAGTCATGTGCCCCGAGTGGGTACGTTATGTTTTTAGTTAAGGCCACCTAATGATGACAGTACCCACGGAAATGACCTTTTTTGAGTTTTTAACGCCGTTAGTTGCATCAGGGCGGAAGACGATTACTATCCGCGATGCCAGCGAAAACCATTACCAGCCGGGCAGTCACGTGCAGGTGTTTACCCTTGAAAGCCATACCAAGGTGTGTGACATCATTATTTTGGCCGTTGAGCCATTAGCATTTGATGACATTAATGAGTTTCATGCTAGTCAAGAAAGCCTGCCATTAGTTGAGTTAAAGCAACTGATCCAAACTGTGTATCCTAATCAGCAAACCTTGTTTATGATTTCATTTAAATTGCTTGCTGATTAATACTCATTATTATCAAAAAGTTATCAACTAAGATTTCTTCTGCTGTTGATATGCGTGTCCGACTTTGGTTGTAGGTTCAGCTTGCTTTGTTCTATTTTCTGGTTTTAGCCGCAGCATTAGCCCCTCATCAGTAACTCAATAAGCAATACCTAAAACATGACCTGCTTAACAAATGTGCACCAATAACCGTGTTAGTTTGCATATCTATTAGCTAGTTCACATTTTAGCTATCTCTAAAGTGATATTTTGGTTTCCTGCTTAGGGTATGCGTATTTTATTTAGCGCTTTTTATCAATGGTTTTGCTCTCAGGGCTCATTCAGTTAGGATTTTTTATGTCTCCAATTATTCAATCAGCCAGCCAGGAGTTGATTAAACCTTATCAATCTAATATTACCGTACCCAATTGGATGATCAGCTCTATGGAGCGGGTCATGCAGTTTTATGTTGATAAAAACCTGCGCCTCGACACCATTTCTACTGACCGCATGCCTAAGCCCATCGAAGGCAAAAAATACATGTTGTATGCGCACATTCCGTTTTGCCATACTTTGTGTTCGTTTTGTACCTTTCACCGGTTTTTATTCCGCGAAGATAAAGCGCGCGAATACTTTGTTGCGCTGCGTAAAGAAATGCAAATGGCCAAAGATTTAGGCTATGAGTTTGAATCTATGTACATTGGCGGTGGCACCACCACAGTGCTTGAAGATGAATTAGCCCGCACCATCGAACATGCAAAAACCCTATTTCCTGGCATTAAAGAAGTGTCTTGTGAGTCTGATCCGCAGCATTTGGCCAACCCTGAATTTAAGCAATTAAAAGGACTGGTCGACAGAATGTCGATTGGGGTACAAAGCTTTGATGATGGCATTTTAAAAATGACCGATCGCTTAGACAAGTTTGGTTCTGGCCAACAAACCTTTGACAATATTATGGCGGCCAAAGAGCTGTTTCCTATTATCAATGTGGATTTAATTTTTGGTTTTCGTGGTCAAACGGATGAAATTATCCAGTCAGATCTTGAAATTGCCTCAAAACTCGACCCACGCCAAATTACTACTTATCCGCTAATGATCACTCACCAAACCCGTAAAAGCGTTAAAAATCAGCTGGCTGCACCCCAAGGTGAAATGGTCAATCAGTACCGACAGATTTTAAACCACTTGACGGGGCAATACACACAGTTATCGGCTTGGGCATTTGGTAAAACTAATAACGAAGGCTTTGATGAGTACGTTATTGATTATGATGAGTATCTCGGTGTAGGTTCTGGTTCATTTAGTTTTTTAAATGACACGCTATACGTGAATACATTTTCGCTGAAAAAATATCAACAACGTATTGCCGAAGGCCGTATGGCGGTTGAGCAACAGAAAAAATACCAGCTAAAAGAAGTCATGCAATATCGCTTTTTGCTGGGTATGTTTTCTGGGCGTTTATCACGTAAATATTTTCGCGATACTTTCAACGTTAATTTAGACACCGCCTTGTTTAAAGAAATGGCCTCAATGAAAGCGATGGGGGCACTTAAAAATGACCCAGTTAACCCAGATGAACTGATTGTGACCGATAATGGCAAAATGTTGGGGCTATTGATGATGAAGGAGTTTTACTCCGGCATGGACAATGTGCGTGCCCAATTGCGTCAACCACTTGCCACTGGTGATATGTAATCTCAGTTCGGGATAATCAACGCTTATCAAAGTACCATTTGCCTTGTTATCTGCGTTGTATTGACTTGCAATAGACCCGCTATTGATGCTGCTATTCACGCGTGAATACGCCTTGTTAGCAAAAAAAATAGCAAGTTTGATATAAAATTAACTTAAATATTTTTATGTTAGTTTAATAATCCCATCTCTTAACCCGTATTGAGATCATCGAGATAACCAAAGGCCGTGTTAATCACGGCCTTTTTGTTATACTCAAGGTTCTTTTTATCGACGCTTTTTTAGGTGAGTTGCATGGCCAATATTCTTTTACTTGCCAATATCAATTGTGATCGCATTCTAGTGCTTGATAAGCCACTAAAAACCGGTGGCCGTTTTCATTATCAAGATGGTGGATTACGTTTAGGCGGTGGTGGTGCGAATACCGGATTGGGCTTAGTGTGGGCTCAACACAAGGTGTCACTGGTGAGTGAAGTCGGTAGTGACGACATAGGTGACTGGATTTTAGCTAAGGCCAGCACCTTAGGGCTCGATTGTCGTTTGGTGCACCGCTTTAGTGGCAATACTTGTGAAATGTTACTGGTGATGACACCCGATGGTGAACGGACCATTATTCGACCACAGCGACCTATTTTTGAACTTCCCGCGCCACCCGACTGGCAACATTGGGATGCTTTTTATATTAACTCCTCAGCAAAAGGTGCCGGCGCTTGGGCGGCAAATGCTATTGCGTCTAATCCTAACTGCAAAGTGATATCTCAACTGGCAAAAGATGAGCGCAACCGTCCTTGTCATGTGCTGATCGCATCGATTACCGATATGCAAGGTCGTTGCAACCAAGATCCATGGTTGTTTGCGCAAGCGATTGGCGGCGATGCATTAGAATATTTTATTGTTACCGATGGCGACCAAGGGGCGATGGTGTATAGCGCGGATGGCAAACAACATGTTCCAGCCGTTACAGCCGATGTGGTCGACACTACTGGTGCTGGCGATGCCTATGCCTCTGGGGTGACCCATGGCTTATGTCAGCAGATGTCGATTACCGATGCAATGCATGAAGGAGCTTTGTGGGCATCGTTTGCTGTTGCAACCAAAAGCTCAATTCCAGGCGAGGCACTAAAACAGTATCTAGCCTAAGGTCAACTTGGGTTAAGTTAAGGTTTGCAGGCGAACGCTGCGCATTGCTAAGTATATGCGGATAACTAAAATAGTATTGGTTTGTCATTTTAGTGTCATTGTTGGCCTTTATGATGAGCCCGTCTAAACAACTTTTATAGCATCCAATGGTTCAGACCATTTTTAGCTATTATTTTTGCTATATTATCTCCCATTTTATTGATGGCCTTACTCTTCTACAGTAAGGCTTTTTTTTGTCTGAAAATTGGGTATATTGGCACTGTGTAATCATACTTAAGCAAGGACATGCTGGATGAGTGAGCGATTGGTAAAGTGTATTTCTGGGCTGTATTTAGGTGACCAAGTGCAAATGCATAACGGAGTTGCCAGTTGTATTAATCAAAAACATGCCGTTAAGCTTTTGACCGTGCAGTTTGACCGGGTAGTAGGCAATCGTGAGGCCGACCCTAAACATCACGGTGGTCTCGACAGAGTGCTACATCATTTTCCGCGTGAACATTATGGCCAATACCGGCGCTGGGATTTAATGCCAACCTTTGGTGATGCACCTTCAATGGGCGAAAACATCAGTACAGTTGGCCTTAATGAAGCACAGGTTAATATCGGCGACATTGTCCAAATTGGCGATGTTACCTTACAAGTCACTCAGCCTCGCTCGCCTTGTTTTAAACTCAATTTACAGTTTGGTCAGCCTAAATTTGCCTTAGCCATGCAAGAAAGTCGCATGTGCGGTTGGTTTTATCGGGTGCTGTCTGAAGGCGATATTCGTTCTAGTGATAGTATTGTATTGCTGGAGAGGAAAACGGATATTAGCGTGGCTAAAGCCATGCAGATTTATTTTTTAGCTGAATTTGATGCTGCGCAATATCAGCTGCTGCTTGAATGTGACGGTTTAGCGCAAAGTTGGGTTAATTCATTGCAGCGCAGACTTGATCAGCAAAGCATAGAAGATTGGGCAATGCGCTTATATGGCAAAGCGAGTTAGAGAATAACAATATAATAAAAAAATGATAAGGAATATCAAATGGCCGAACCGATAAGCGAAGTTAGCAAGCAAGCGAGAGATATGGGTTTATTGATCCATGCAGCCAGTTTTGTGGGGTATGTTTTTCCTTTGGGCAGTGTTCTAGGACCTTTAATTGTCTGGTTAATGAAACGTGATGAATTTGAGTTTGCCAACCAATGCGGAAAGAATTGTCTTAATTTTAAATTGAGCTTAATGGTTTATGCCCTGGTATCAGCAATATTGATTTTGATTGGCGTGGGAGTATTACTGTTAGCGGCGTTGGCATTGCTTGATATTATTTGTACCATTATCGCGATGGTGAAAGCTAGCGATGGCATCGCTTACCAATATCCGCTCACGATTCGGTTTCTGAAGTAACCCGTACTATAAACATAAAGTGATGGCCAATAATCATAAGCTTTAAAAACGCCACTCAAATGAGTGGCGTTTTTTTATGGCTATTGATTAACGCATTACACTTTAAAGCGCGCCACTAGGGTATCAAGACGAGTGGCTAACTGATTCAATGATTTGCTTGCATGCGCAGCCGCATGAGCAGTATCTGCTGTACGTTGAGTAATATCGTTGATTTCAGTCACATTGCGATTGATGTCTTCAACTACGGTTGATTGTTCTTCTGTCGCGGCAGCAACTTGAATGTTCATATCGCTAATCAGCGCAATACGTTGACTAATACCACTTAACGAATGACTTGCCTCATCAACAGCTGTAACACCTTCGAGTGAGCGGCTACGAGATTGCTCCATCGCATTAACGGCACGACTGGTTTCTGATTGAAGCTTATCAATCATGGTTTGCACTTCGTTGGTCGATGCAGCCGTTCGAGAAGCCAAGTTACGCACTTCATCTGCAACAACAGCAAAGCCTCGTCCGGCTTCGCCTGCGCGAGCGGCTTCAATCGCCGCGTTAAGTGCAAGTAAGTTAGTTTGCTCTGATATGGCACGAATAACATCTAAAATGCTGCCAATTGACTTAGTGTGCGTTGCTAACGACTCAATCACTTCACCGACTTGTTCAACATCTTTAGATAATTGATTAATAGTTGAACGTGCACGAGTGACCACTTTTTGACCATCAATCGATTCGGTATCAGCATCTCGAGCGGTAACCGCTGCTTGAGCTGCATTGGTCGCAATTTCATTAACCGTAGCACCCATTTCGTTAATTGCGGTGACAACCATGATGGTGCGGTCTTTTTGTAATTGGCTATCATCTAACGTTTGATGGGCTTGGTTTGATACATCAACTGCCGATAAACCTAGCTGCTCGCTGGTTTTGGCCACTTCGACTACCGTATCTTGAATTTTGCTGATAAAACTATTAAAACCACGGGCAAGCTGGGCTATTTCGTCATCTCCAGTAACAGGGAGTCGTTGGCGTAAATCACCTTCACCTTCACCAATGTTACGAAATAGCTCGGCAATATGGGCAATCGGACGACTGACCGAACCGGCAACGACAATCGAAATCGCAATAAACACCGCTGCGATAAGTATTGTCCACAGTAAAATTTGATACGCAGACTCTTGTAGCAAGGCAAAGACTTCCGCTTCAGGCACTTGAGCAACTAAGTACCAGTCCATTGATTCAATGTAGCTGCTGGCGATCAGCATATTCTGGCCATCGACTTCCGCTTTGACCAAATTAAAGTCTCTTTGGTTTAACAGCTGGTTAGTATTGGCGTTAGGGTACAAGCTGCTAAGTTTACTCTTACCCACTTTACGCGTGTCTTGATGCAGTTTTACGTCACCCTTGGCATCCACTAAATAGACAAAACCGCTATCTTCTATTTTAAATGAAGCCAGTAAATTAACCATGTCATCTAATGATTTGGCTAAACTAACAAGCCCACGACCATTGGGTTGTTGGTAACTAATAAATAGTTTTACTTCACCATTGGCTTCGGTAAAGATACTCAGCATTCGCTCTTGTTTGCTATCACGGTAATCAAAAAACCAGCTGTCTTGCTCTGGGGTTAACACGCGTAAAAACCCGTCTTGGGTATAATAGGCTGCACTTTCACGATCGGCATAAGACGCTTGAGCCAAGCCGAATTGATCTTTTACGTCATTAAGTTGTGCAATCACGAGACTTTCTTGGTCTGCTGGACGACCATTTTCAAGCCATCCAAGTAACATTCGGCTATTAGCGAGTTGTTCCGAAGCATTTATTAAACCACTAATTTCGAGGTCGACTTGATTGCGGATTTGCATAAGCAAGCTCGGCATTTCTGAGTTTAACATGCGCTGTTCGACGATTTGTTTTGCACTTCGTTGGCTCAGCAGTCCGACTAACATCGTCGACAGCAGTACAGCGAACGTTACCGTAAGCAAGATTTTTTGCTTAATGGTAAGGGTATTAAATGTATTCATCTACAACAGCCTCTTGGGAGTATCTTTATGATATATTGGAATATTATGGCAATAAATTGATAGTTATTTTGTCAGCAAACGCATTGAGTCATTTCAGCGTTAAATAATAAAGGCATATTAAACTGTCGATGTATCGATAATAGTACTGAGTTCACATGCAACAGGCTCGCAATTAGCTGCGTGAATCAGTCTTGATATCAGCATAACGTTTAAGTTTGAAATAACCGGCTTTACGCCAAGTCGATTTCACTGCGTTAACTTATTTCTCTATTTGAGTACGGAAACAAAATAGTCTTTTTGTGTAGGTTGTTCTGATTTTATGTGGCGCATGATAGTCGATAAAACAAAAAAAACGCACTACTATTTTGTGTGCGTTTTTTTGACGGTGCCAATAATTTAGCTATTGGTTAACTTACATATTGGGATAGTTTGGCCCGCCGCCGCCTTCTGGTGTAACCCAAGTAATATTTTGGCTCGGGTCTTTAATGTCACAGGTTTTACAATGAATACAATTTTGAGCGTTAATGACAAACTTTTTGTCACCGGCTTCTTCAACGACTTCATAAACACCTGCCGGACAATAACGTTGTGCGGGTTCATCAAATTTGGCTAAATTGACCGAAATAGGGATGCTTTTGTCTTTTAGATGTAAATGACACGGCTGATTTTCTTCGTGATAAGTGCTCGACATATACACTGACGATAACTTATCAAAGCTCAATTTCCCGTCAGGTTTAGGGTAATCAATTTTGGTGTAATCGCTGGCCAATCCCATTGTGGCATAGTCTGGCGTCGTGTCTCTAAAGGTCACTGGAAACTTGCCGCCAAACCAATTTTGGTCGATATAGTTAAAAGCGCCACCCAGTAGAGTACCAAACTTGTGTAATGCGGGACCAAAATTACGCGATTGGTATAGTTCTTCGTGAAGCCAGCTCTCTTCAAAACGTTGTTGGAAGCAATCTAGATCTTTACCACCTTCTAAACCTGCAATTAAGCCTTCACCTAAGGTTTTAGCCGCGATAATACCGCTTTTAATTGCAGTATGGGTGCCCTTAATTTTGGCAAAGTTAAGCGTGCCAGCATTACAGCCAATAATTAACCCACCTGGGAAACTCATTTTAGGCAATGAATTTAAACCGCCTTTGGCAATGGCCCTTGCACCATAGGATAAGCGCTCACCACCCGTTAATGCTTTGGCAATAACGGGATGAGTTTTATAGCGTTGAAATTCATCAAATGGACTGAGATGAGGATTTTTATAATTCAAATCGATTATCAACCCGACAGCGACTTGGTTGTCTTCCATGTGATAGAGAAATCCACCTCCTGATGAGCCATTCACCAGTGGCCAACCGCCAGTGTGAACCACTTTACCCGGTTGATGTTGCTCGGCAGGGACCTTCCAAATTTCTTTAAAGCCTAAGCCATAGTGCTGCGGCGTTTTGCCATTGTCTAAATGATATTTTTGGATCAATTGTTTACCCAAATGACCACGACAGCCTTCTGAAAAAACGGTGTATTTGGCATGTAATTCCATACCTGGCATATAGCTGTCTTTAGGTTGACCGTCTTCACCGACGCCCATATCACCGATTAAAATACCTTTAACACTGTTATCTGCATTAAATAGCAATTCACTGGCGGCAAACCCTGGGAAAATCTCTACGCCCATGGTCTCTGCTCTGTTGGCTAACCAACGGGCTAAGTTAGCAACACTAATAATGTAATTACCATCATTGTGCATTGTTTTAGGCACTAAGCTATTTGGTATTAAGCGTGATTGCGTTTCTGAATTAAGCAAATAGATTTCGTCATGTGTGACTTTGGTGTTTAGCGGGATATCTGAGTCACGCCAATCATTAAACAATTCGTCTAGTACATCGGGTTCAAATACTGCACCCGATAAAATATGTGCGCCAACCTCAGAGCCTTTTTCTACCACGCAAACGGTGATTTCTTTATCGGCATCTTTAGATATTTGCATTAAACGACAAGCAGTTGCTAAACCCGCAGGGCCTGCACCGACAATTACTACGTCGAACTCCATTGACTCGCGTTCCATGTTCTCACCTTTCCAAGTTTCCCGTTCATCGCGGGTTTATTGTTTTTATATAATGATAAGTAAACGATCGTTTGTTCTTTACTCACCTTACCGCAAAATTTGCTTTTGTCACAGTAGCAAACACAATCTTGTCAGCGTGAGTCGAGTCACAAAAAAATAACCCTATAGTCTTTTAAATTAAGATATTCACCTAAAGGGGTATTTGTGAAACCGCAATTAGGCCTATAATTGGATCTGACGGTTCTCCGAGCTTTTTGCCCTACGTCAATGATATGGGCAGTTAGCCGTGGTAATTTTGCCACCGGGGTGAGTAAAGAAATGCACTCACCTCCCACACTTGGAAAGGTTAACATGTCCCAATTACAAGACAGCTTTGGTCGAAGATTTCACTATTTGCGGATGTCAGTTACTGATGTTTGTAATTTCAAATGTTCTTATTGTTTGCCCGATGGGTATAAACCCGATGGCAAGCCTAGCTTTTTAACGCTTAATGAGATTGAAAATCTCGTTGCAGGCTTTGGAGAGGTCGGCACTCAAAAAGTTCGAATCACCGGTGGTGAGCCCACTCTGCGCAAAGACTTCACAGATATTGTGCGGATCGTTGCCGCAAATCCTAATATTAATACCGTAGCAATGACCACCAATGGTTATCGTTTACAGCAACATGCTAAAGAATGGTATGACGCTGGTTTACGGCGTATTAATATCTCTGTTGATAGCCTAGATCCTAAAATGTTTTATCAAATTACCGGCGAAAACAAATTCGACCAAGTGATGCGGGGTATTGATGCCGCACTTGAGGCGGGGTTTGAGCGGGTTAAAGTCAATGCCGTGTTACTTAAAGGCTTAAACGATAGAGATTTACCACGTTTTTTGCAGTGGATTAAACATACACCTATCGATTTACGTTTTATTGAGTTAATGGAGACGGGTTTAGGTCACGATTATTTTAACGCGCATCATCTAGCTGGTGTGGACATAAAAAAACAACTTGAGCAACAAGGCTGGTTATATGATCTGCCAAGTGTTGATGATGGTCCTGCGCAAAACTTCAGTCATGCAGATTACCAAGGTCGTATTGGGCTAATTATGCCTTACGCTAAGAATTTCTGTGCCAGCTGTAACCGCTTACGTGTGTCTGCAAAAGGTAAATTACATTTATGTTTGTTTACTGAAAATGGCGTCGATTTGCGTGATTTATTGCAAAATCCTTCGCAGCAAGATGAATTAATAAGTCGTTTACACGGTCAATTAGCCCAGAAAAAAGAAACCCATTATTTACATCAAGGTATTACCGGTGTGACTCAGCACCTTGCTTCTATTGGTGGTTAAGCGGTTATTGAGCTAAACAAACGGATGACACACAATATAGTGGTCCTCAGTCGATAGAGATTGAATTTGATTAAGGCAATTACAGTATGAGCAATCGTTTTACCCATATTAACGCCGATGGCAATGCCCATATGGTCGATGTGACTGAAAAAGCGGTCACTGAGCGTGAAGCCCGCGCTGAAGCCTTTATTGATATGGCTCCTGAGACTTTAGCCATGATCATGAATGGCAGTCATCACAAAGGTGATGTGTTTGCGACCGCACGTATTGCCGGGATTCAAGCGGCTAAAAAAACGGCTGATTTGATCCCATTATGTCATCCCTTGATGCTGACTAAGGTGGAAGTTGAGCTTGAAGCTCAGCCTGAGAATAACCGCGTGCGCATTACCAGTTTGTGTAAATTGTCAGGCAAAACCGGTGTCGAAATGGAAGCGTTAACGGCGGCATGTGTCGCCGCATTAACCATTTACGACATGTGTAAGGCGGTACAAAAAGACATGATTATTTCTCAAGTTAGGTTACTGGAAAAACGCGGCGGTAAATCAGGCCATTTCCAAGCTTAATCGGTCAATGATTACTCGGGTAAACCTCGATAGATGTTATGAATAAAGACAGTGAGAAACCACTATGATCCAAGTGTTATTTTTTGCGCAAATTCGTGAGTTATTAGGCAGCGCTAAAGTTGAGCATACTGCCGAGAATATTGATACCGCTGAAGCGTTACGTGCAGCGCTTGCCGCCACTGATGACAAGTGGGCCAAAGTGTTGGCATCAGACAAATTACTGGTGGCAATTAATCAAACCATGAGTCAGTGGGATTCACCGGTTAAAGACGGCGATGAAGTGGCCTTTTTCCCTCCGGTTACAGGGGGATAATATGGAACAGTGTAATCCTCAAATTAATGTGCGTGTTCACACTGAAGATTTTTGTGTCGCCGATGAGTATGGGTTACTTGCCTGCAATAATCAGGACGGCGCCGTGGTCAATTTTGTCGGTAAAGTACGTGACTTTAATGATGGCAGTGCCGTAACCGATTTAACCCTAGAGCATTATCCTGGGATGACCGAGTCGGTATTAATGCAAATTAGCCAACAAGCTTGCGATCGTTGGCCATTAAGCAAAGTGACAATTATTCATCGAGTTGGTACTCTGGTGCTTGGCGAACAAATCGTGTTTATCGGTGTGACCAGTGCTCATCGTAAAGCGGCATTTGCAGCTTGCGAGTTTTTAATTGATTTTTTAAAGACCAAAGCGCCTTTTTGGAAGCTTGAAGCCGGTGATACTGGTCGTAAGTGGGTTGAGGCGCATGATAGCGATCAGCAAGCCGCTAAAATGTGGCAAAAGTAGTATTTCCATATTACTGGTACATAGCAAGGATAAGCCCTCAATGTCTTTCATTAACACCATTACTCAGATTTTTTATCGGCTTTTGCAGCGGCTTCATACCAGTGGTATCGCGGCGTTGCTCGCGATATTACTGGTGGGATTCAGTTCAGTATGCGTGGCCAATGATGCCCCCGCCATTGCCGCCGCGGCCAATATTCAGTTTGCTGTAGACGAGATCGCGATACGTTTTCAACAGAAAACGGGGTTGGCTGTGCGGGTAAGTTATGGGTCATCGGGTAATTTTGTCACTCAAATTCAGCATGGTGCACCGTTTGAAATGATGCTCAGTGCTGATGAGAGTTATATTGATAAGTTACATCAAGCGGGTTATACCCAAGATAGTGGGGTTATTTATGCTATTGGTCGACTTGCCCTTGCTGCACCGAAGAAATCGCCGTTAATTTTGGACGCTAATTTAGTTGGGCTAAGGCAATTAATCGATGATGGAAAATTGTCTCGTTTTGCGATAGCCAATCCCGATCATGCCCCCTATGGTGAGCGCGCGCGCGAAGTGCTCAAAACAAAAGGCTTATGGGATATGTTGCAGCCCACCCTGATTTTAGGCGAGAATGCTGCACAAGCCACCCAATTTACCATTAGTGGCTCCACTCAAGGCGGAATAGTGCCGTTATCCTTGGTGCTAACGCCTGCGTTTGCTAAGCGCGGAAACTATGTTGTTATCCCTGATTCGTTATATCAACCTCTCAATCAACAGATGGCATTAATGCCTAATGCATCTGAAACTACCGAGCGATTTTATCAATACATGCAATCAGTTGAGGCGCAGGAAGTGTTAACTCAATTTGGGTTTAATTTACCGCAACCTACTGTTAAGAAGGGTGCTTAATGGATTGGCAAGCTCTGTGGCTGTCGGTCAAACTGAGTTGTTTTACCGTAATATTATTAATTCCGTTGGCCATTATGGTTGGACGATGGTTGGCGTACCGGCAGTTTAAGGGTAAGTCATGGCTTGAGGCTTTGATCATGGTGCCGTTAGTGTTGCCGCCGACGGTTATTGGCTATTACTTGCTGGTAGGGTTAGGTAATCAGAGCGTGATTGGCCAATGGGTTGAACAATTAACGGGCCAGCAGCTGGTGTTTCATTTTTCAGGCTTAGTGATCGCTTCTATCATCGTCAATATCCCTTTTGCGGTTCAACCTATTCAACGTGCTTTTGAAACCATTCCCATTGATATTCGTGATGCTGCGGCCTGCTGTGGCATGAGTCGATTACGTATTTTTCTTCGAGTCGAATTACCTATGATATGGCCTGGAGTATTAACCGCAGTGGTGCTGTGTTTTTCTCATGTACTAGGCGAGTTTGGTGTGGTGTTAATGCTGGGCGGTAATATTGCCGGTGAAACCAAAACGATCTCGATAGCAATTTATGACAGTGTGCAGGCATTTGATTTTGATTCCGCAGGAATGATGTCTTTGGTATTACTCTTGTTTGCAGTGAGTGCTTTAGCGTTGACTACGAGTATGTCGAAGCGTTTAGGAGGGCATTATGGTGCCTCGCAGCGCTGACCTTATATGTGATATTTCACAAACCTCTCCTATTCCACTTGAAGCGCATTTTAGTTGCCGCGCCGGTGAGGTATTAGCGGTTGTTGGTCCTTCCGGTGGCGGTAAAACCACCTTGCTAAGAATGATAGCCGGTTTGAGCTTACCTCAACAGGGACAAATCCACTGTGGTGATCTGCTATGGTTTGATGCACAACAGTCGATTTCGTTAACGCCACAGCAACGGCATATTGGTTATATGCCGCAGCATTTTGGTTTGTTTCCGCATTTATCAGCGTTAGATAATGTCATTTCTGGGCTTGACCATGTCCCCAAAGCATTGCGAAAATCGCGTGCTTTAGATTGGTTAGAGCGCGTCAACTTGCAAGGTTTGCCTGATCGCTTACCCGCTCAATTGTCTGGCGGACAACGTCAACGAGTCGCGCTGGCTCGTGCACTGGCTCGCGAGCCGACTATTTTGCTGCTTGATGAACCCTTTTCTGCCGTAGACAAAGAAACTCGCGAGCGCTTATACATTGAGTTAGCTCGCTTAAAACAACAATTATCTATACCTGTCATCATGGTAACCCATGATATGCATGAGGCGTTGTTACTGGCCGATAAGATGATATTGATTAGCCAAGGTAAAATGTTGCAACAAGGCAAGCCATTTGAGGTGTTATCTCACCCCAATGACGAAGCGGTGGCCAGGCAGATGGGCTTGAGGAATATTTTTGATGGTCAAGTTGTAGAGCAAGACATTGAACGCAACATGACCAAGTTTACTTTGGGTGATGAACTCATTGTCAGCGACAGTTCACCACGATTAACTATCGGCCAATCTATCCGCTGGGTGATCCCAAATCAAGGCATTCGCTTTAACGCCATTAGCAGTGGTCGTTTGTGTAAAAGCTTAAATAAATTAGAGGTATTAATTGAATCTGTACTGGTGATGGGTGAATCATCACGGGTGATAGCATCTGTTGTCGGTATTGGGTCGATCATCAATACCGATGTGCCTACTCATTTGGTGCATAAATTAGCCTTGGCGGCAGGCGTGCAAACGACTATTGCTCTCAAGTCAGATCAAATTCACATTTTAAGTGTGCAGTCTTGATTGTGATAATAAAAGCAAATAAAACAATAGTTTGATCGCGTTTTGGCGCTATTTCTGAATAATAACATGACCATTGACGCGTCAATGTGGCTTGTTGGCAACATCAATGGCGGGGTTACGATAAAACGTTGCCATTTGTGCTGTTATTATCGATTTACCTGACCTCTTATTTCGAGAAAATGTTATGTGACGACGGCCCATCGCGCCGAAAAATGATATTTATGATCAATTATTAATCTTAGATTTCTTGGGACTTCGTCTGCTCTTAGGTAGAGTGGTCATGTAATACCATTTTCAATTATATAGAGGCTCGTGATGGTTCGGTTGCTGCTAGCAATATGCTTTCTTCCTTGTGCCGTGATGGCGACACCGTCTATGCACTCTTTATTGATCAATGGCGACTTTTTAAAGCCAATAACGGTCATGGAACAATTAGAGCAACAAGATGAAGGCACCATTTGTGACTTTGATGTTGATGTTGAAGAAGGCTTGCTGGTGTATAAAATTTCTATGGTTAACGTAGAGACACACCGAATACATAAATACCAATACCGAGCCTTAGACGGTACATTATTAGCTGAAAAATCGTCAACTTATGCCTCTGATGATATTGGCCAAGTGAATGCGGCAAAAATGCTCCAAGCCAAGCATATGAAGTTTTCAGAATTAGTGACTCTCGCGATTGAAAATCAGCAAGGATATTTAACACAGGCGGAATTGGACCACGATTTGTCAATTAGTTATCTCGAACTAAAATTACTCAATCAAGATAGTAGAAATACCATTGCTTTCGATATTGAAACCCTACGTCCACTACCTTTGCTCAAATGGGATTAAAGACTCTATGACTATGCGTATTTTATTGGTTGAAGATGATGCTACTACATTAAAGTATGTAGCCGATGGATTTACTGCTCAGAAATATCAAGTCGATAGTGCGACGGATGGTCAAGAAGGGCTAACGTTAGCGAAACATAACCAATATGATTTGTTGATCCTCGATCGTATGCTACCTAAGTTAGACGGCTTAACATTATTATCTGCTCTGCGTACCAGTGGGAATAATACTCCGGTACTCATTTTATCGGCATTAAGCCACGTTGATGAGCGTGTAAAAGGTTTGCGTGCGGGTGGTGATGATTACATGACTAAGCCATTCGCCTTTGCGGAATTATTAGTGCGTGCTGAAAAGCTTATTCAACGCAATGTGGTTGAACCTGCTGCCACAGATATTGAGGTTGGTAGTTTGAAGATGGAATTACTCACCCGTAAAGTTACCCTGGATGATAGCGAGTTAATGCTACAACCAAAAGAATTTCAATTGCTTAAATATTTAATGGAACACCCGAATCAAGTGATTAGTCGGACATTATTATTTGAAGCAGTATGGGACTACCATTTTGATCCTCGTACCAACGTGATTGATGTGCACATCGCCAAATTACGTCGCAAATTTGAAGAACTTGGGCATGGTGAGCTAATTGAAACCGTAAGAGGGGCTGGTTATCGCCTTTGCAAAAGGCATTAAGCCTTACCAAAGTAGTGCGTGGCGGATCACGCTTATCTTCTCGACTTTAGTCACCATACTCATTGTTATGTTGGTGCTCAGTCTCTATCGACAGTTAGTTATTGAGCAACAAAATCAGGTAGACAAACATCTTTCTGCAGAAATGCAGCGCTATCAGCAGTTAGCATTAACGGTTAACCGTCGTAGTTTTGCCGCTCAAATTCGTGCTGCCGATCCAAAAACGGCATTGATTGCCTGGCGCAACAGTGTCGATATGGTTGGCGCACTGACTTTCTTACCCGAAAACATGCCACAACTGCCCGAAACCAAAGATTTCCCTATTTTTACTGGCGGCCCAGATAAGCTGCATATCCTGACTGGCGGTCTAGTCATTACTCGTTATGGCCCAGTACTCATTGCTACGCGAACCGATCAGCTTGCAGCGTTAATTGAGAAATTTATTAATGCGGCGTTTTGGGCGGTGGCGTTTACGTTAGGGCTCACGCTAGCATTAGGTTATATTTTCTCTAAAGCCATTCTTAGGCGACTGGTCGAATACAACCGCTTAAGTGAACAAATTGAAGCTGGACATTATGAAACGCGTTTGCCGGTAAGTGAAAGCCAAGATGAATTTGACATGCTTGCGCGGCAATTTAATTTGGTGCTCGACACTTTAGAGCAAAACTTACGTGCCGTTCGCGGCGTCAGCGATAACATTGCCCATGATTTACGCACCCCGCTATCGCATTTGCGCATAGGCATAGAACAGTTGTCGCAAAAACCTACGTCTGAGCTTGCAGATGCCACTGCTGAGTTGCTAGAAGAGTTAGACCATTGTCTGGGGACATTTGATGCCATGTTATCGTTAACTCGCATTGAAGAAGGCCAGCAAATGCTTGATTTACAGCCGGTGAGATTACAGCAAATCTGCCAAGATTTATTTGAGATGGCTGAGGTTATTGCAGAGAGTCGCGATCAAGTGCTGAAAATCAGTTTAGAAGGTGATATTCACGTTAATGGTGATAAGTATTTATTGTTCCAAGCTTTGTTTAATCTAGTGGATAACGCGATAAAGTATTCACCCGAGGGTGCTACAATCAGTATTATTCAGCACGGTAAACATATTCAAATTAGTGATAATGGACCGGGTATTATTGACGAAGATAAAGAGCGGGTATTTGACCGTTTAGTCCGCTTAGACCCAAGTCGTCATTTCAAAGGCACGGGTTTAGGCTTGTCGATGGTAAAGGCTATTTTGTCGCGTCATAAAGCGACGATTTCATTACATGATAATAACCCTGGTTTATTGGTGAGTATTCACTTTAAATAATCCTGCGGGTATCCCCCCTTTAATCCTTGTTGGATAATCTATGTATCAAGTGATCAGTGACCAAACAGACTTTATTGTCATCAGTAAGTCCGTTAATGTTCATTTTCATAGTCAAGATGGCAGCGCTGGGGTGATTGCTCAGGCAGAGGCTGATTTAGGTTATAAGCTTTACCCTGTTCATCGTCTCGATACTCCGACATCCGGTTTGCTGGTGGTGGCTAAATCACCACAAGCTGCTAGTGTGTTTACCCAAATGTTTACTCAGCATAAAGTTCAAAAATATTATCTGGCAATCGCTTGCGGTAAACCTAAAAAGAAACAAGGTTGGATTATTGGCGACATGGCTAAGTCGCGTCGCAGTATGTATAAATTACTGCGGACCAGCAGCAACCCCGCCGTAACGCAGTTTTTCAGTCAGAGTATTGCCCATGGTATGCGGCTGTATTTACTGAAACCGCTCAGTGGCAAAACCCATCAATTGAGAGTGGCTTTAGCCAGTATTGGAGTGCCTATTTTAGGCGATCAACTCTATGGCAATGAGCTTAGTGACAGGTGCTATTTACATGCTTATAGTTTGCATTTTACTTATCGAGATCAGGCTTATGTTTTTCAACAACCGCCCTCATTAGGTCAACAGTTTTTGTTGTCAGCATGCCAACAGCTTATGGCTAATCAATGGCAATCACCTAATGATTTACCGTGGCCGAGTAAAGACTAGTTGTCTTTTATTAGCCTGTGGCACCGCCGGTTTATTATCCCGAGCAGAGGTTACAGAGAGGGTTAATAGGCTGAAGTCTTGTTAATGGGCTAAAGTTTATGATGTGCAAAGGCAGGTGAAACGCTTGTATCGATTAAGATTGCTCTATTGAGCTAGCGGCAATCGATTCATCTATTGAGTCCATTGAGCAAATCGTATTACGACCTTTGCTTTTAGCAAGGTACATGGCATCGTCAGCGAGCTGTAATAACTGTTCAATAGTGAGGTGAGTTTTACAGGTTGCATAGCCAGTGCTTAGGGTCATATTAATAGTGTTTTTTTGCCAAATAATAGATAAGTCGTTTATTCTATCTTGCACTTTCTCAGCAACTATTTGGGCTTCATCTGTATTAGTGGATGGCAATATAACCAGAAACTCTTCACCACCATAACGGCAGATAAAGTCGACTTTACGTAATGTCTGCTGTAATACTTCAGCAGTTTGTTTGAGCACTTTGTCGCCGGCTAAATGTCCGTATGAGTCATTGATAAGCTTGAAGTGATCTAAATCGAGCACCATTAGAGTATAAGCGAGTCCATTACGTTGCCACAAGGCATCAACTTGTTCGAGTTTGTCCAATAATGCATGTCGATTCCATAAGCCTGTCAGTTGATCTTTGTTGGCTAACCGAGCGACTTTGAACACTAAACGAGTTAGAGCATTACCAAATAATACTAAATTAGTCAGTAATAACAATATGATGTAGCTCCACATCACCAATGATGAGTTAAGCTTGTCAGCGGCAGAAATGTTGGCAAGTTGGTCGGGGGAAAACAACAGAGCCATGGCGCGGATGATAAATAGCAAACCTATGGTAAAAAAGGGTATGTTTAACAAAGTCGCATAATACAGCGGTAGGTGTTTTTTCACTGCCCGAAAGTTATCAATACCCGTTAGAGTGATAAAGGTCGCTGCAGTAATACTCATGACGATCACTAAGTACACTGCATAGGTCAGGGAGGGGGGGACTAGTAGCATTAATAATGCCGTGGTCGCCAGTAATATAAGATCAAATCGATAAGTTAAAGGTTGTTTAAATAAATGTTGGCAGCCCCAGCGCACCAGAGCAAAACCCAGTAGTATTGTCATGTCTGCAACAAACCAGTATAAATAGTTAATTGCTTCAGTACGTTGGGTATAAAGTAAGAGACCAATAAAAGTGAAAACGTTGGTCGCCGCGAAACACCAGCTGGCTTTAGGTGCAATGCGTAATAGATGAGCAAGCAATGTCCAGGCTAGTGCACAGCTTAGCGCGATTAAACTAAAAAATTGAACAAAAACAATACTCTGACTATGTTCCATATGACTCATTAGTATCGTGAAGAAGATGACTCATGATGCAATAACAAAATAAGTGCACAAAAATAGAATAATGATTCTAGTTAACAAGTTGTATCGTATACTATTTTTATAATTTTTGTCGCTAAATTAATCAACTTAAATAAGGTAACTAACATGGATTCTAATAAATTATTACTGGTCATCCTTGCGATTTTGCTCCCACCAGTAGCGGTACTGCTCAAAAATGGTATGGGTAAGGACTTATTAATTAATATCCTATTATGCCTTTTCTTTTTTGTACCTGGGCTTATCCATGCGCTGTGGGTGGTATTACAAGAATAATCGTGGTTCTGAGCGATGCTATTTGGTTTTTGATGTGCTGCAATCATTAGAGGTTGGGCAGGTTTGAGGCGATCATTGTCTCGTAGACAGGTTGTTTTGTATAATGATTTTTTTGTATCAAACTCAGATGATATAAACCGTAGATGATATAAAAAAACACCGTCAACAAATGCTATCAAGAGACCCATATGAACCGTAAAAAGAAAATCAATCAAACCCTGAAAGCCAAAGCAAAAAAAGCCAATGCGAAGCTCCATGCAACCAATAAACCCTCTTATGTTGCTAAAGCTGACCGCGAAAGGCTTACGCAGGTTGAATGAGTTGCAGCGCCATTAACAGATTTTGTTGATAGCGCTGACTGAGAGAATACTCACGTCTGTGCTATTACCAACGTCTGAGTCTAGTATCACTTTAGACGTTCACACCACAGACGTTACAGTGGGGTTGTTTAGGCAAGCGCATCTGCCTAAACTCCATGGTCATCGCATCAATCATTAACAACTTCCCCGTTAAAGGCAGTCCGATACCTGTGATGACTTTAATGGCTTCTGTTGCTTGGATACAACCAATCATACCGACCACAGGTGCAAGAATACCCGCTTCGACACAAGTTAACTGTTGCTCGCCAAATAAGGCACTAAAACATTGATAACAAGGACTGTGTTGTTGATAGTCAAATACCGTTACAGTGCCTTCCATCCGAATCGCTGCGGCCGATACTAAAGGCACCTGGTGCTCAAAACAGCTTTTATTAAGCTGTTCTCGTACTAACATATTGTCGGTGCAATCAAGAATTAAGCTATGCTGACTTACTTGCGCGTTAATCTCATCATCATCTAACAGGGCATTAATCGTATTAATCTTAATTAGCGGATTTAGTTGCATTAACGCCTGTTTAGCCGATTCAACTTTTGGCTGCCCAATATTGGTATCATGGTGTAATACTTGACGCTGTAAATTAGAAAGTTCTACCGTATCAAAATCAACTAAGGTGATTTCACCCACCCCAGCCACGGCAAGATATTGGCTTGCTGCACAGCCTAAACCGCCAGCACCAATAATTAATACCTTAGCAAGTTTCAACTTTTCTTGGCCATCAATATCGATAGCTTTAATGGAGATCTGACGGCTATAACGCAGCATTTCCGTGTCGGTGAGTATCTCTTGATCAAGTGAGTCCATATTTATTCCTAACACAACACATGATTAAATGGTTCTATAGTAACTTGGGTTCCTTGGGCGGTGTCACCTTGGTCTTGATCTAATATCACAAAGCAATTCGCTAAACTCATTGACGTGAGCATGCCAGAGCCTTGGCCGCCGGTAATGGCTACCTCAAGCTCACCCAACTCATTACGACTGAGTATGGCGCGTTGGTATTCGACTCTGCCAGGATGTTTGCGTATGTCAGTCAGTAACCGTGCTTGGCAAAATAAAGGCGTAACCGGTTTTAGTCCCTGCATTTTATGTAAAATAGGCAACACCAATTTATAAAACGTCACCATCGATGAGACTGGATTACCGGGTAAACCGCAAAAAACAGCATTACCTACTTTACCAAATGCAAACGGCTTTCCTGGCTTAATAGCCAGTTTCCAAAAGGTGATGTGACCTTCTTCTGATAAAATTTGCTTAATAAAATCGGCTTCACCAACCGAGACTCCGCCTGATGTTAATACCATATCAGCTTGGCTTGCTGCTTCTCTAAATGCGCCACGAATAGCTTCTTTATTGTCGGCTATGACGCCTAAATCAATCCATTCAACATGGCTTTTACTTAATAAACCTTGGATTGAATAGCGGTTAGAGTCATAAATTTGTCCTGGTGCCAGTTCACTTCCCACTGGGCGTAATTCATCACCAGTGGAAAAGAAAGCGACTTTCAATTTACGTGTCACTCTAACGTGGCTAATACCGATGGTGGCGAGTACGCCCATTTCTGCAGCACGGATAATGACACCACGGTGTAAGACTTTGGTACCCGCAAGCAGTTCTTCACCGCGACAGCGCACATTTGCGCCTAATCGATGCGGATGCTCAATGGTAATTAGGTTTTGGTCTGCTTGGGCTTTTTCTTGCATTTGCACGCTATCAAAACCCACAGGCACAGGTGCACCGGTCATAATACGAATACAGCTATTGGGTGGTACTTGGCCGTTGAAGGGGTGACCCGCAAAAGAACTACCCATTAGGGTGAGGGTTGTTTTATCCTGTGATGGGGTTAAGTCAGCAAACCGAAATGCGTAACCGTCCATTGCTGAGTTATCAAATGGAGGTAAATCAATACTTGAGGCGAGATCTTCGCCAAGTACTCTGTCGATTGCTTGGGTTAATGAAACGAGCTCGGTATCTTGGGTTGCTTCAACTTGAGCTAAAAGTTGCTCAATCGCTTGATCGGGATGAAGCAATGCTGGTTGAGCGCAAGGGTCTTGATTATTGGACATCAGCATTTCCTTAATGAATAGCTAAAATACCATGAGCAGCGTTATGGGCTGAAATAGGTGTTGGCTTTTTAATGGTGTTTAGTATGCCATGATGACACAAGAATTTTATGATCACACTTAAGGTTTTATATTTTATGTCGCAAAATAACGCCAATACGGCTTGGTATTTATACATTATTCGCTGTGCCAATTCACATTTATACACTGGCATTACCACGGATATTGCGCGTCGCCTTGCCGAGCATCAAACAAGCGGCCCTAAAGCGGCTAAATACCTAAAAGGTAAAGGGCCGTTAACCTTGGCTTACCAAGAGCAATTGACTGACCGAAGTGAGGCTTCAAAACGTGAAATTGCCATCAAGAAATATTCGCGTTCGCAAAAATTATCATTGATTGAACAGTATAAGCTAAGCCGTCACTCTACAAGCACCAACGCACTTGTAGAGTGATAGCGATATTATTTAGAGGCTCGTAATACTGGGTACTTCATGTATTCCTTATCGTAGTAAGGGCTGCGTTCATAAAACCAGCGTAATCTCGCTTTGCTATCTTGAGCAAAATCCGGATCCTGTAATGCTTGATCAAATTCGGCTTTTAGTGCCGGATTGTCGCTAAGCATTTTTGCTGCTAAAGGCTCAACTGCATAGTCTTCAATGTATTCTGTACGGGTAAAAATGGTATTAAAAAATCCCCAGTAAAACAAAGAATCCTCAGCTTGAGGTTCAAGTAATAGCATGGCTAAATCACCTAAAGGCTGGTCGGTTGGGATACGCACACTCCCAGCAGGAAGATGGGTGGTGATTTTGTGAATGCTTGTTTGCGCCGACACGGTTTGATGGCCTTCATAATCAGCACTTGAGAATATGGGCTTGCTGAATTGATATTGCTGCGCAGTAATCGATGTTGGTTTATTCAGTCGTGTCATTCTGATGCCATGTAAAGATAAACGATTAATAACCTCAGCCCACTGTGGCGGAATGTAATAAGCCACAGGACGAGTGACAGTGATCACTGGCTGGGTGTTCGCAATAACAGGTAGGTTACGGTATAGCTTAGGTTCTTCAGTCCAACGAACGACCTTATCGCCACTGATCGGGCTTTGCTCGATACGGTAATCCATACCTTTAAAGTCTCTACCTTGTGCCAAGGTTTCTTTTTGCCAACTGATCGTTAGCTTGCTTGGGTTTCGATATTTGTCTTTATTAATGGCAGTTTTTAGTTTAGTGCTATTTTGCGCCACCGTTTTAAGTGTTTGTTCAAGCATGACATAGGTGCCAAGGACTCGTTGCTTATAGGGTTTAAGGCTATGGTTTTCAATTAAAATAGTTGGTAAATGGCGCGCATCACCATAGCCATTAGAAAATCGCGGGCTAGGATTCCACAATGACAGACCTTTGCTCATGTCGGTGTTATCGTTGGCAAACACCAATGACCCCGGAATATGACCTTGTTCGGTTAAGGCTTGTTCAACGGCAGGACGGTAAATGGACTCCAGCCATGCAAAAATGCTTGGGCTATGTCCCTGCTCAACGTTGTAGCCAAAGGTGACATCATATTGGTAGTCAATGCCATCGGTCACATGGATATCAATGTATAAATCTGGCTGCCAAATAGTAATGGCACGGATAAGGTGCTGCATTTCTAGCGCATCTGCTTTGGCATAGTCGCGGTTTAAATTAAGATTCTTAGCCGTGGTGCGCCACCCCATATTCACCGGTCCACGCTGATTAACCCGGCTAAATTGACTGCTGCGCTCGTGAGCATCGACACTAAAAATGGGAATAAACAGTAAATTGACGTTTTTAAGTAATCCGCGTTTATTGCCATGGCTGATATCACGCAGTAGCATCATGCCAGCATCTTTACCGTCAATCTCTCCCGAGTGAATCCCCGCTTGCACTAAGACGGTTGCTTTACCATTATCGATTAATGCTGTTGCCGTTGATCCCCCGTCTTGCGATGCAACAATCATCCATATATCTCGTCCTTGGGGGCTTTTACCAATACTGACTTTTTGCAACATGTCACTGCTGTCGACGAGTTTATCTAACCATTCCATGGTGTCGTGATAGTTTGGGCTAGAAATATAGCCTTGCTGCTCAAAGGGGGTTACCCAAGGCTGATTTGCGCTTAACAGTAACGACTCACTCGCGCCTGACCAAGGACGCATTGGAGGCAGTATGCTGTCGTTTTCTAAATGCGCCATTTTCTCTGTCGGTACCAGGGGCGTCGACTGCGCAGTATCGTTAGCATGAGCGGATGTGGAACTGATGAATAATAAACTGACCAGTAAACTGGTAAGAAAAATACGGCGCATGAATACCCCTGTGAGTAATGATAGTGTTGAAACAATTACGTTAACGACATCATAGCATTGCACATCATCAGTTTCAGAGGCTTTTATGGTGATAAGTGAACTGAATTTATAGCGATAAAAAATCCCAACCGGAGTCGGGATTTTAGGCGTCATATTACATTAAGTGGACGGCGAAGAGTCGATGTATTGCTTATACGTTAGGGCCGGCATTTTTAATGGCATCAGACACGTGATATTTTGCAAAATTATCACTGAACTCTTGCGCGAGTTGCTGAGCATATTTGTTGTACTCAGCTTTGTCTGCCCATGTGTTAACAGGGTTCAACAATGCGGTGGTGACGCCTGAAACACTAACCGGTACATGTAGATTGAGCTTATCAATATAAAGCGTTTCAACATCTTTGAGCTCACCGCTAACAATGGCATCAACAATGGCTCGCGTTGTTGGAATATCAAAACGCTTACCTACACCATGTGGACCACCGGTCCAGCCAGTGTTGACCAGGTAAACTTGGCTGCCAAACGACTCAATGCGTGCCATTAATAACTCGGCATATACGCCTGCAGGGCGTGGGAAGAATGGTGCACCAAAACACGTCGAGAAGGTTGACTGGATTGCAGAAGTAGAACCCATTTCGGTTGAGCCTACTTTCGCGGTATAACCAGACAAGAAGTGATACGCCGCTTGCTCTTTACTTAACACCGATACTGGCGGTAATACGCCCGATACATCACAGGTTAAAAAGACGACCGCATGAGGTTCTGCGCCGCGATTACTTTCTTTACGCTGAGCTATATGTTCTAAAGGGTAGGCCGCGCGACTGTTTTCAGTCAGGCTGGTATCTTTATAGTCAGGCACTCGCTGTTCATCAAGTACGACGTTTTCTAATACAGTACCAAAACGGATAGCGTCCCAAATAACAGGTTCATTTTTTTGGCTTAAGTCGATACATTTTGCATAGCAGCCGCCTTCGATATTAAATACGCCACCGGGTGCCCAGCCGTGCTCGTCATCACCAATTAAAAACCGTTTTGGATCGGCAGAAAGAGTGGTTTTACCGGTACCAGATAAACCGAAAAACAAAGTAGTATCACCATCGTGGCCGACGTTAGCCGAACAATGCATTGGTAACACACCTTTTGCTGGTAATAAGAAGTTCTGTACCGAGAACATCGACTTTTTCATTTCTCCAGCGTACTTCAAGCCCACAAGAAGTACTTTTCGTTCGGCAAAGTTAAGAATAACGGCCGCTTCAGAATGGGTACCATCGCGTTCTGGTTCGCAAACAAATCCAGGCGCATTGATAATTTGCCAGACATCTTTGTTGCCACGATTAAATGTTGTTGGAGTGATAAATAAATTACGCGCAAAGAGTTGATGCCACGCATACTCAGTGGTTACATGTACTGGAATATAATGCTCGTCATCAGCGCCCACTTCGAGTTCAGACATAAATAACTCTTTGTCTGCAAGGTAAGCTTCTACACGACCCCATAATGCATCAAATTTACTGGCATCAAATGGACGGTTTACTTTGCCCCATTCAATATCAGCTTTGGTGTTTGCCTCTTTGACGATAAATCGGTCATTGGGTGAACGACCTGTTCTTTCCCCTGTTTTGGCCACTAAGGCACCATTTGCGGTGAGTTGACCCTCTCCACGAAGAAGCGCGATTTCTACAAGCTGTGCTGTCGTAGGATTGAGGTGAACGCGGTTTGATACATCCGCCATAGTGTTGATCTCCATGTCTTTTAGGTCGTGTTTCGCAATGAATCGCTATTGGGGTTAGGTGTTGAAACTTAGTTTGATATTTTGCTTGCGCAATGGCTATAAACTAATGTAGGAGATTGTAACGCAAGTTAACGCTCTGGTAACGAACAGTTTGGTTATTTTTTTGATGGGTTTTTGGTTGCAGGCATTTTTATCGGTGTTTTAGGGATAAAAAAAGCGCAAAGCGCGCTTTTTTTGTAATTTGTTACGTATCTATTACGTCATTGGTTACTGTTTTGATTGGCTGCTGTGGCTACCGGAATATAATGCCGCTATATCGATGGCATCAAAAGAGTATTTTGCTGTGCAGTACTCACAATCCATATCAATTTTGCCTTCCTCGGCCAAAATCGCTTCAACTTCAGCTTGCGGCAAGGTTTTAATGGCCGCGCCACTGCGTTCATAAGAACAGCTACATTTAAACGTCACATCAACAGGATCAAATAAGCGCACTTCTTCTTGATGATACAAGCGATGTAATACTTCTTCTGCATCAAGAGTGAATAACTCTTCTGCTTTGATGGTAGACGTCAATGTTGATATATGTTCAAAGTCATCATTTTGCTCCGACTTTGTTGGCAACACTTGCAGAAGCATACCTGCGGCTTGTTTACCGTTAGCAAATAACTGAATTTGAGTGGGTAATTGTTCTGATTGGTTAAAATATTCTTCTAAGCATGCAGCTAGGTTGACATGATCTAGCGACACAATCCCTTGATAACGCTCACCGTCATCAGGAGTTAGGGTAATGACCATATAGCCTTTACCAAACATTTGTTGCAAACTTGTATCTGTAGCAATATCGCCGTTCCAACGTGCTACACCACGTAAGACTTGCTTATTATTACCATTAATTACCGCCAAAGAGACTGGGCCATCGCCCTGTAATTGTACGCTAATGTCACCGGTAAACTTGATGGTTGCCGTGAGTAACGATGTCGCGGCCATTAACTCACCGATTAGACACTGTAATGCGACCGGATAGCTATGTGCAGAAAGCACTTCTTGGTAGCAGCGTTCTAATTGGACTATCTCGCCTCGCACATCGGCATTATCAAAAATGTAGCGCTGTAAAATATCATTGTTCATCTGTATTCTCTTACTCTTTGGGCGCTGAGTACTCTTTAAAGCGCATAATCTGTCGTCGTTGTTTTTTATCCGGCTTATGATCTGGGGCCGGATTATTTAAAATGTTGAGCCGTCGAGCTTCTGCATTGATAATACGTTTGCTAATGCTTTCAGGTGTTTCTTCGTATAGCGTTTGCGCCACACTCGCGCTTTGTCTATGTCCAGATAATTGGAGCACAATAATCTCTCGATCATCATGACCTTGACGAAGGCGGATTTTTGCACCGACTTCAGCATTCTTACTGGATTTAGTCCGTTGGCCGTTGTAATGTACTTTACCGCCATTTATCATGTCTTTGGCGATGGCGCGGGTTTTATAAAATCGTGCTGTCCATAGCCATTTATCGAGCCGGATAAAGCTTCTTTCGGGCTGAGCGTTAGTCAAATGACCTCCAAAACTGGGATGATTTCACAGACTGAGTAACCTAATTGCCATACAATGTGTATATTATCGTAATAAGGGCAATATTATGGCCTTTTTATGGGCGCAAAGTTAGCATATTTGATGGTGATCCGCCAATCGATATGCGCTAGGGTTGTTGCTTTATCCTGTGTGAGTTAGCATAACGGCTAAACATCTATTTAACGCATATTATTAACAACTAGAACAAAGACCTGTACCAACATGTATAGAGAGTCCAATAGCATATGGATGTATTAGATAAACTGATCGCTAACGCCGCAAAAATACCACATAAGCCATTGAGTATTGTTGTATTTTGGCTTGGAATGATCACACTGTTGCTTTTAGCCGCACAGATAACATGGAAGTTGATGCCAGCATCATCGCAATCTGCGATGTGGCAACCATCCCCCATTTCAGCAGGCACTGCTAAGCGTATTGAGCTTGCTGGTGTACGTAACCTATTTCTTTTTGGCCGCTTAGATAATAATAGTAATAAACCCAAAGCTGAAGTCGTAGAACAAATCACTGACGCGCCTAAAACAAACTTGTCAATTCAGTTGAGGGGGGTTGTTGCGTCGACTGCGGAAGATCAGGGGTTAGCCGTTATTGAGTCAAGCGGGCAACAAGAAACCTATAGCTTAGGTGATAAAATTAAGGGAACTTCAGCTGCTTTAAAAGAAGTTTATGCTGATCGCATCATTATTAGTAACGGCGGTCGTTATGAAACCTTGATGCTTGATGGCCTTAAATATTCCGCGCAAAGTGACGCAAATACTCATTTACAACAAGCGAAAGTCGATCAACAAGTGACCCGAGTTGATCGTCGCGATAATCAACGCTTTTCTGAAGAACTGTCTAATTCTCGTGAAGAGTTATTAGCCGACCCCAGTAAAATAACTGATTTTTTAGCTATCTCACCTGTACGTAATGGTGATGAATTAGCTGGTTACCGTTTAAATCCTGGTAAAGATGTTGCGTTGTTTAAGCAAGCGGGTTTTCAGGCTAATGATTTAGCCAAATCAATAAATGGATTTGATCTGACCGATATGGGTCAGGCATTAGAAGTGATGGCACAACTGCCTGAGCTCACCGAAATGGCTGTCATGGTTGAGCGTGAAGGGCAGTTGGTCGAAATCATGTTTAGTTTGCCAGAATAATTTGGCGTTAGAGGATTGAATAAAATGAATAAAAAAGGGATCCGACATAAGATTATTGCTGGAATGCTGGTGGGCGCTGCGATGATAGCGGCACCGAGTGCTTGGTCGGAACAATATGCCGCCAATTTTAAAGGCACTGATATTCAAGAGTTTATTAATATTGTTGGTAAAAACCTCAATAAAACGATAATTGTAGATCCAACGGTACGTGGCAAAATTAATGTCCGCAGTTACGACTTGTTGAATGATGATCAATATTACCAATTCTTCCTTAACGTCCTTCAAGTGTATGGCTATGCAGTGGTTGAAATGGATAACCACATCATTAAAGTGATTAAAGATAAAGATGCCAAAATGGCCTCTATCCGTGTCGCCGATGACAATGCGCCTGGCGTTGGTGATGAAATGGTCACCCGTATTGTTCCGTTATACAATTCTGAAGCTAAGCAACTTGCACCGTTACTGCGTCAGTTAAATGATAATGCTGGTGGTGGTAATGTTGTTAATTATGACCAATCGAATGTATTAATGATTTCTGGCCGTGCAGCGGTAGTGAATAAGCTGGTAGAAATCGTCCGTCGAGTGGATAAACAAGGTGATACAGACGTGCAAGTGGTGGCATTAGACTATGCCTCTGCGGGGGAGATTGTCCGCATTATAGACACCCTATATCGCACGACAGCTAACCAATCACAACTGCCTGGTCAAGCACCTAAAGTGGTGGCTGACGAGCGCATGAATGCCGTTATTGTCAGTGGCGATGAAAAAAGCCGTCAACGTGTGATCGAGCTAATTAGACGACTAGATGCAGATCAAGCGACTACCGGCAATACCAAAGTCCGTTATTTGCATTACGCCAAGGCGGAAGACTTGGTTGAAGTATTAACTGGGTTTGCACAAAATTTACAAGATAATAAAGACGGGGCTGGCAGCCAACAAGGCAATTCAAGTAAACGTCGTAGTGATATTAACATTATGGCTCACAGTGATACCAACGCGCTGGTTATTAGCGCCGAACCTGATCAACTGCGGACGATTGAAAGCGTCATTAATCAGCTCGACATTCGCCGTCCTCAAGTACTCGTTGAAGCCATTATTGTTGAAATCGCTCAAGGCGATAACGTGGGGTTTGGGGTGCAATGGGGCAGTGAAGCCGGTGGCTTAACTCAGTTTAACAACATTGGTGCAACCATTGGAGAAGTCGGTGCCGGAGTCTGGGCTGCTCGTGAAGAAGATGGTACTAGCGTGACGACCATTGACGGTAATGGTAATCCAACAACCACAACTAATCCAACTTCAGACGGTGACTATACCTTGATCGCGCAAGCGTTGGGGAAAGTGAATGGTATGGCATGGGGCTTGACCACAGGTAACTTTGCAGCACTTATCCAAGCTGTTTCAAGCGATACCAATTCAAACGTATTAGCAACCCCATCTATCACCACATTAGACAACCAAGAAGCCTCTTTTATTGTCGGTGATGAAGTGCCGATCCTTACTGGCTCAACCTCAAGTTCAAGCAATGACAATCCTTTCCAAACCGTTGAGCGTAAAGAAGTCGGTGTTAAGTTAAAGGTTGTGCCGCAGATTAACGAAGGCTCATCGGTTAAATTAACCATAGAGCAAGAAGTCTCGGGTGTGAATGGTAATACCGGTGTGGATATCAGCTTCTCTACGCGTCGTTTAACGACCACTGTTATGGCTGATTCTGGGCAAATTGTGGTTTTAGGTGGATTAATTAACGAAGAAGTACAAGAAAGTGTTCAAAAAGTACCTTTCCTTGGCGATATTCCTTTTCTAGGTCATTTATTCAGGTCTTCATCGAGTAAAAAGATCAAGAAAAATCTAATGATTTTCATTAAACCCACCATAATCCGTGACGGCATTACAATGGAAGGTATTGCAGGTCGTAAATACAATTACTTCAGAGCATTACAGCTTGAACAACAAGCTCGTGGTATTAATCTAATGCCAAATACTGATGTTCCTGTACTGGAAGAATGGGATCAAGAGGCATACTTACCTGATGACGTTAATGAAGTGCTAGAGCGTTATAAAAGCGGCCAAGGTTTAGGAACAAAAATGCGTGAAACCGATCCAGCATTGCGTTCAATTGATGAAAGCATGCAAAAGGACAAGGCTCAAAATAATGACTGATAGCGTGATGACCGAGCCATTAGCTCAAGTATCAAGTGACGTCGCCATGGAAGTTGTCGAAGGCGACGGGGTTTTTCACTCCAATAGCAAAGAGCGTTTGCCGTTCGCCTTTTCACACCGTTTTCAATTGGTGTTAGCGAAAGAGAACGAGCAACTTTGTCTTTTCTATACCGATAACACACCACTCAGTGCCATGTTAGAAGTGCGGCGCTATGCCGATGTCGAGTTACCTTTAGTCAAGCTAGAGGTGACTCATTTTGAGGCTAAACTCACTCAAGCGTATCAATCTAATTCTTCAGAAGCCCAACAGTTAATGGAAGATATTGGTAACGAAATGGACTTGTTTACCCTGGCTGAAGAACTGCCACAAACTGAAGACTTGCTCGAAGGTGATGACGACGCGCCGATTATTAAATTAATTAATGCATTATTGTCGGAAGCGATTAAAGAAGAAGCATCAGATATTCACGTCGAAACTTATGAGAAACAATTAATTGTTCGTTTCCGTATTGATGGCGTATTAAAAGAAGTGTTAAAGCCGAATCGTAAATTATCGTCCTTGTTGGTGTCGCGCATTAAAGTGATGGCACGTTTAGATATCGCCGAAAAACGCCTGCCTCAAGATGGTCGTATTTCGTTACGTATTGCCGGTCGTGCCGTTGATGTTCGGGTATCGACCATGCCATCAAGTCATGGTGAACGCGTGGTAATGCGTTTGCTGGATAAAAATACCGGTAACTTAGACTTAGAACAACTGGGAATGACGCTCGGCATTCGCGAAAAATTCGATGAGTTAATTCGTAAGCCACACGGGATCATTCTAGTGACAGGCCCAACCGGGTCAGGTAAAAGTACCACCTTGTATGCTGGGTTAACGGAAATCAATTCTAAAGACACTAATATTTTAACGGTTGAAGATCCGATTGAATATGAGTTAGAAGGCATTGGTCAAACTCAGGTTAACACTAAGGTTGATATGACCTTTGCTCGTGGGTTACGCGCGATTTTACGTCAGGACCCCGACGTAGTGATGATTGGTGAGATCCGCGATTTAGAAACTGCGCAGATTTCAGTGCAAGCTTCATTAACCGGCCACTTGGTTATTTCAACCTTACACACGAATACGGCATCAGGGGCGATTACCCGTTTGCAAGACATGGGGGTAGAGCCCTTTTTAGTCTCATCAAGTTTACTTGGCGTGCTCGCTCAGCGACTAATCCGTACATTATGCCCCATTTGTAAAGAAGCACACGAGCCCGATGAGCGTGAACGTGAATTACTGGGTATTACCGCAAACGACACTCGGGTCATTTATCGCGCTAAAGGCTGCAAAGCCTGTAGTCAAAATGGTTATCGCGGTCGAACTGGTATCCATGAATTGCTCATTGTTGATGATAATGTCCGTGAATTAATTCATGGCGGCAGGGGTGAGTTAGCCATTGAAAAACACGTGCGAAAATCGATTCCAAGTATTCGTCATGACGGCATGAGTAAAGTACTCGCCGGTGTGACGACGCTAGAAGAAGTATTACGCGTTACACGCGAGGAGTAATCAATGGCGGCGTTTGAATACAAAGCCCTCGATAGTAAAGGCAAACAGCAAAAAGGTGTGATCGAAGCTGATACCGCACGCCATGCTAGAGGCCAGCTGCGTGAGCAGCACCTTATGCCACTGGAACTCCAGCCGGTCAATGAGAAAGAAGCCCGCTCACAGCGTGGTGGCTTTAACCTAGCGAATTTGTTTAAGAGACGGATTTCAGTTGCCGAACTTGCGTTGATCACTCGCCAAATCGCGACACTGGTGGCAGCGGGTTTACCGATTGAAGAAGCGCTAAAAGCGGTGGGACAACAATCAGAAAAAGATCGTTTAGGCAGCATGATTATGGCTGTGCGTTCTCGGGTGGTTGAAGGTTACAGTTTAGCGGACTCAATGGCCGAGTTTCCGCACGTTTTTGATGATTTATTCCGTGCGATGGTGGCCTCGGGTGAGAAATCAGGCCATTTAGAAGTGGTGCTTAACCGATTAGCTGATTACACCGAGCGTCGTCAACAACTCAAAACAAAGCTAACTCAGGCAATGATTTATCCTATCGTATTAACCGTGGTCGCTATTGGTGTCATCGCCGTGTTACTTGCTGCTGTGGTGCCGAAGGTGGTTGGGCAGTTTGAGCACATGGGGCAAGAATTACCTGGAACGACCCAGTTTTTAATTCTTGCATCTGATTTTGTGCAACATTGGGGGGTGTTGGTTGTACTGCTCATCTTTGGTTGCATGATTGTTTTTCAGCGTATGCTGACCAATCCAGTAATGCGGATGAAATTTGACACTGCACTATTGCAAATGCCAGTGATTGGTAAAGTCAGTAAAGGATTAAATACCGCCAGATTCGCGCGCACATTAAGTATTTTGTCAGCGAGTTCGGTACCGTTACTTGATGGAATGCGTATCGCCAGTGAAGTGTTACAGAATGTCAAAGTGCGTGCCGCTGTCGATGATGCAACGGCCCGAGTCAGAGAAGGAACTAGTTTGGGCAATGCGTTGACTAATACTAAGTTATTCCCTGCAATGATGTTGTATATGATTGCATCTGGAGAAAAAAGCGGTCAATTAGAGAATATGCTTGAACGCGCCGCAGATAACCAAGACCGAGATTTTGAGTCGAACGTGAATATAGCTTTGGGGGTTTTTGAGCCCATGCTAGTCGTCAGTATGGCATCGGTTGTATTATTTATTGTAATGGCAATTTTACAGCCTATTTTAGAGTTAAATAATTTGGTTACCGGCTAGGTTTTAGACTGTGTATATCTTGGTAGACTAAACATGTAACCAAGCGTAAGAGCTGATTTTTACGCTTGAATATAGAGACAATTTTTAGAGGAAGTAAGCAATGCAACATAATAATATGCAACGAGGTTTCACCTTACTCGAAGTAATGGTAGTAATTGTTATTTTAGGTATTTTAGCGTCAATGGTTGTGCCCAATCTCATGGGTAATAAAGACAAAGCCGACCAACAAAAAGCCATATCAGATATTGTTGCGCTAGAAAATGCATTGGACATGTATAAGTTAGATAACAGTATTTATCCAACGACGGAACAAGGTCTTGATGCGTTAGTGCAAAAGCCTAACTCGTCACCAGAGCCGCGTAATTTCCGTGAAGGTGGTTATGTTAAGCGTCTACCTCAAGACCCATGGCGCAGTGACTATTTACTCTTAAGCCCTGGTGAATATGGAAAGATTGATATTTTCAGTGCAGGCCCAGACGGACAACCAGGTTCTGAAGATGATATCGGAAGCTGGAATTTACAAGATTTTCAATAAAATGATTCAACATCGTCAAGCCGGCTTCACCTTACTTGAGGTGTTGATCGTGGCATTGCTCATGGGGTTGGTGGCCTCAGCGGTAACCTTATCTATGAATGTTGCTGGGCCGGAACAGATGCTCAAAAAACCAGCGCGACGTTTTATCGCCGCGACTGAGATGGTGCTTGATGAAAGTGTGTTAAGCGGCCAGTTTATTGGTATTGTGATTGACGAAGATCAATATGAGTTTGTGTTTTATCAAGAAGGTAAATGGATGCCTGTTGAGCAAGATCGGCTATTATCGGCCGAAAAAATGGATGCCGGTATTACCTTAGATATTGTGATCGATGGTATGCCATTAGTTCAAGAAGACGAGCAAAATGAGTCTTGGTTTGATGAGCCTTTTATCGACGAAAAGAGCGAAGAAGAAAAAAAGAAACACCCTGAACCGCAAATATTATTGTTTCCCAGCGGTGAGATGACACCATTTGAGCTGGGTTTTAATATGATAAATGACGACAGTCAGCCGGTCAATGTACTGGTTGTTGGTGACGCGTTAGGCCGCTTAACATTAGGGCGTGTAGATGAATAAAGTAGCCTTCAATCGACACCCTATTCACATGCGCGGTAAAAGCCGTGGCATGACCTTACTTGAGGTGATAGTTGCTTTAGCGGTATTTTCAATTGCTGCGGTATCGGTGACAAAAAGCTTGAGTGAGATCATGGCTAATATGCCCATTTTAGAAGAACGAACTTTAGCGCAATGGGTGGCCAGTAACCAAATGGTCGACGTGCGATTGCCTGGTACCTTTCCTGATATAGGCCAAAAAACAGGTCAGTCAGAACTCGCAGGCCGTGAATGGTATTGGCGCCAAGAAGTGATTAAGACGACAGATGATAAATTTAGGATGATCCGTATTAGCGTCAGTGACGATGATAAATTTAACCGTGTGGCTGCTCAGGTAAATAGTTATGTGCATAACAAAGGTTAAGCATTTAAGCGGTTTTACCTTACTCGAAATGCTTATCGCGATTGCAATTTTTGCCATGTTGGGTATTGCGGCTAACTCAATATTATCGACGGTGATGAAAAATGATGAAGTCACCAAAGAGTTCGCTGATCGGCTTAAGTCATTACAACAGGGTTTTGGTGCGTTAGAACGCGATTTGGGCCAAATGGTCGCGCGTACACCCAGGTTAATTGACGGCCGCGGCAGTCAATTTTTTCAAGTGGGTGGCAATATTCTCGACTCAGAGACCGAAGCATTGATGTTTTACCGTTTAGGTTGGTTAAACCCTGATGGTATGTTACCCAGAGGCAGTTTGCAGTCGGTGGCCTATGTGGTCCAAAATGGCCGATTAGAACGCTGGTATTATCCTTATCCAGAGCCAATATCAGGAGCCGAACCATTAAAAAGTGTCGTGATTGACCATGTCTTATCGATTGAATATTCGTTTTATATGGATGATAAATGGCAGAAGAATGTTGATGGAACTGTGATGCCAAAAGGGATCGCGATGGAAATAGAGTTAGAGGGTTTGGGTAAAATCCAACGTCGATTTTTATTACCTAAAGGTGCTCCAGCGACCAAGTCTACAGCGGACGATGATAAGCAAGGCAATAACAACAACGGCGGGTCAGTATAATGGGCGGCCAAAAGCAACGAGGTGTTGCGTTAATTGTGGTGATGTTGATTGTCGCTATGGTAGTGATTATTGCTACCAACATTAGCAGCCGTAATCAGCTTTCAATGCGCCGAACGCTTAATTTAGCCCAATATGACCAGGCTTACTGGTATGCTCTTTCTGCGGAAGAATTGGCGATGAAAGTACTCAAGCAAGATTTTGAAGACTCAGAAGGGACGGTACATTTACAGCAGTACTGGGCCTTAGCCAATGTCGCTTTTCCGGCCGAATATGGTGAAATTGTTGGTGAAGTACAAGATATGCGGGCTTGCTTTAATGTTAATGCCGTTGGGCAAGCTTCAACCCAGACCGATAATGGTCAGCCCAAAATGACGGTAGCAGCAAGACAGTTCCAAGCGCTACTGATCAGTTTAGGGGTAGGTGATTTTGGTGCAGAGAAACTCACTTATACCCTTAAAGATTATATCGACCAAGACACGTTATCTGCACCATATGGGGCTGAAGATGCTGAATATGAGTCGCGTAATGTGCCATATCGTGCCGCCAATACCTTGATGCAGCATCGCAGTGAGTTACGCGCAGTATTAGGGTTTAGCCAAGATGTTTATCTGAATCTTTCACCTTATGTGTGTGCAATACCCGGTGAAGATAGCCAGTTATTGAATGTGAATACCATTAAGGTTGAGCAGGCCGCTTTACTTGCTGGGATGCTTGAAAATAAAATTTCAGTGAGTGAAGCTGAAAACATTATCAATAATCGTCCCGCGGATGGGTATGAAAAAATTGAAGAGTTTTGGGAAAGTTCGTCACTGAGTGGCATCAATTCCGAAGCGAATGCAAAGTCGAGTTTTGTCGTTGATAGTCAGTACTTTTTATTGAAATCTGGTGCTAAAGTAGATAACGCATTATTTCGAATGGAAAGCGTACTTAAGCGCAATGGTAACAATTTAGATGTGCTCACCCGTCAGTATGGTGGCCAACAATAATAACAAATTCATTGCGTAACAATGCGTATTGAGATCGGTGGAGAATAACAGTGTCTGAACGGCTATTTATCCGGTTAGGAAAAACATCAGAACACCCATGTTCATGGCTGGTATGGTCTGAACAAGCGCAAGAAATTATCGCTTCTGGTGAGTTAGCTGATGCCGCTAGCCTCAGCAGTTTAGCTGAGCGTGCGGGTAATCGTCCTGTTGATGTACTTGTGCCTGCGGCCAATATGACATTGACACAAATTATGTTACCCGAAAAAGGCCAACGCCAAGCATTAAAGGCGTTGCCATACATGCTGGAGGAATCATTAGCGACGAATGTAGACAATATGCATTTTGTGGTTGGTCCTCGCGAAGGTGAGCAACTTAATGTGGCTGCTGTAGCGCATGAGCAAATGCAACTATGGCTTGAATGGCTGCATCACGCAGGCTTGAAAGTGAAACGAATTGTGCCAGATTGTTTGGCATTACCGTTAGATCAATGTCGCTGGGCAGCAATGAGTGTCGGCAGCGAATATTTAATCAGAACCTCGGAAGGGGGCGGTGTCAGTTTACCTAAAGCATGGTCTGCAATTGCATTACCACGGCTATTGTCTCAAGTGGTGCAGACCAATGATGACCCTATTAGCATGGCCAGTTATAGCGACGATATCGATTTTTCTGGGGTACAAGTTGAATCTAAGCCGTTAGATTTACCTATGATGGTATTAGCAAAGGGCATTTTAAATGCGCCGATTAATTTATTAAGCGGTGTATATAAGCCCAAGAGTGAATACAGCAAACAGTTATTCATTTGGAAAAATGCTGCGATAGTGATCATGCTTGCCATAGTATTAGCGTTAGTCAATAAAGGTTTGGCAATACATCAACTCAACAACCGCACTGCAGAATTACAAGCCCAAAGTGAAGTCATTTTTAAGCTGTCGTTGCCCGCGGTTAATCGCATTGTCAATATGCGCTCACAAATGGACAGTCAGTTACGCAGTATGCAAGGTCAAGGTGGTGGTGCAGTATTTTTTGAAATGTTAGACAACCTTAAACCTGCATTTAGCAAGGTGCCAGAGTTAAAACCCAATACATTGCGTTTTGAAGCCAATCGTAATGAATTACGCATGCAAGTGACGGCAAAAACCTATGGCCAAATTGAAGAGTTTAAAGCGTTTGTCGCCAAAGACTACCAACTAGATGGTGGTGCCATGAACAGTAGCGAAGACAGCGTCACCAGTACGCTGACGTTAAGGATTAAATAACATGGAAAATATGCGTATTTGGTGGCAAAGTTTAGCTATTAGAGAGCAACAGCTGGTTGGTTTTTGTGCCGTGGTACTTGTCATTGGTATTGTTTATTGGGGTATTTGGGCACCTATATCTAATGCTCAAGAAGCCGCCGAGCGCGATAACATCGCCGCACAGAAAACGTTAAATTATGTTAAACAAAGCGCGAATAAAATAACGGGTCTAAAACAAGCTGGTGCGCAAGCGAAAGTACCTGGAAGTTTAAGCTCTATCGTCAACCAAACCGCGGGACAATATCAATTAGAAATCACCCGTATGCAGCCGCAAGGCGATAAGATCCAACTCTGGATGGATGATGTGCCATTCGACGCACTCCTGGGTTATTTACATGACTTAGTGACGCAGAAAGGATTAACACTGGACAGTGTTGATTTAACGGAATCAGACGTTGCTGGCTTTGTAAAAGTAAGACGTATTCAGCTTTCACAGTAAGGGTTTTTTGTGAGTTTATTTTCAAAAATAGTCATTGGCGTCATTATCTATATGATGTTTTTATTGGTATATTTACCTGCAAATTGGTTAGTCAGTATTGCCCCATTGCCAAATAATATGGTGATAAGTGGTGCTGAAGGTACACTTTGGCAGGGGAAAGCGGCCTTAATCACGATTGATCAACGACAGATAGAACGGGTTAGTTGGACGTTAAGCCCGTGGGGATTATTTGTTGGTCAAGCCAATATCGATTTTAATGTCGGTAATCGTGCCACGCCAGTCAGCGGTAAAGGCAGTCTTAGCTGGTCATTATCTGGGATGAGCGCGAAAAATATTCGTCTTGATCTACAAGATAGCTTTATACTAGCGGGTGCTCGCTTACCTTTTAAAACCCAAATTGACGGTGATGTGAGCATAATGGTTGAAGTCTTAAAGCAAGGTAAACCATGGTGCGAACAATTACACGGTAAATTATTTGTAAATCACACTAATGTCAAAAATCAATTTGGGGTATACCCTTTGGGCAATATCACATTGGGATTGAGTTGTCTTGACGGGCAATTACAACTGGCCACTGATGAAACGCAAAACGTATTGGGCTTAACGGGGACAGCTATTTTAGGCGAATCAAACTTGGTTAAGGTCAGTGCTAAAATTAAACCGACAGATGCTCAACCTAAGGATTTACGTGAGGCGTTACCATTTTTAGGTCGACAAGATACTCAAGGGTATTATCCAATTAACTATCAAGGTGTTGTGCCTGGTTTGTAATACCTATAAAGAGATTAATAAAAACGCCTTGATACCAATATCAAGGCGTTTTTATATCATTCACATTTGATTCAGCAATGCTAGCTTAACTATAATGGCCACGCTTAAAAATCAATCGCTACTCGGCGGTCATTCAACTTAACTTCAATCCCTTCGTTGTTTCTATGGCGACAATATTGCTAAATGGCTTGAAGTGTCTGTAATAGTAGGTGGTAATCGGTAATCGCTGGGAAATTGGCAAATTCAAGCTGAGGTTTTTGGCTATCTGGATTCTTTATTCCGAGTTGATAACCTACCCCCGCTTTTTTTGATGCCGCTAAAATGACTTCGCTGTCATCAATAAATAAACACCTCGACGGATCTACGTTAAATTTATTAAATGCATATTGCCAAAATTGTGGATGCTCTTTGGGATAGCCGCTTTCATGGCTCGATAGCATGTCGTCTAAACCATCGGCTAAGTTGGTATGGGTTAACTTAAGGGCTAAACTTTGTGGGTGAGCATTAGTAAACAAGATGCGTTGCTTATTTGCCCCAGCTAATGCCTGTAAAAAAGGCATGCTGTCTTGGCGAAGCTTAATCCTGTCCGCCGATGCATGGTGTAATGCCAAAATATCGAGTTTTAAATGGCGTTGCCAGTAATCAAGACAATACCAATCTAAGGTGCCGACCACATCATAGCAAGCTTGTTTAGCTAATTTATTGGCTTCATCCAAGCTTATTTGCCTCTGTATGCTTAATTGTTCAGGCACTATATGCAACCAAAAGTGGTTATCAAAATGAAGATCAAGCAAGGTGCCATCCATGTCGAGTAGGACTGTATCTATTTTATACCAAGGAAACATGTAAATTCCGGTTGTAGAATATACCTAGAATAGTAAGATTGTACCTTGTCTATATTAATTCGTCACATGGGGCTTCAATGACACAGCGGCATAAAAAGCCGGAGATCCTGCATACCGAAATTGTTGCTAAAAGCCGACTGTTTCAAATCGAGCAGGTACACCTTAAGTTTTCTAATGGCGTAGAACGTCAATATGAAAGAATGAAAGGCGGTAGCAGGGGGGCTGTGATGATGGTGCCTATTCATCAAGGTAATTTGTTATTAGCCAGTGAATATGCCGCTGGCACCGATAATTACGAACTGGGTTTTCCTAAAGGATTGATTGATCCTGGTGAAACAGCGATTGAAGCAGCCAATAGAGAGCTCCAAGAAGAAATTGGTTTTGGTAGTTATCAATTGACTCATTTAAAAGAGCTATCACTTGCGCCTGGTTACTTTTCCAGCAAAATGCATATTTTTGTGGCCGAAAAACTGTATCCCAGTCGTTTGGAAGGTGATGAGCCAGAGCCGATCGACGTGATCCCTTGGCCATTATCTGATTGGCAGTTATTACTCGATAATGTCGACTTTTCTGAGTCTCGCAGTGTGAGTGCGCTTTTTTTAACTCAGCAATATCTGAGTACATCAACGGATAGTCTTAAACGTGAGCTAAACGATGTAGAATAGATAAATTACTCGGCGTATTGTGTTAGCCATAGAACAGCAACATAGAATAGGCGATAGCCTTGTTTATTGGTGTCCTTGTCAGGTCATCTTTCTCGAATCCAGCAATTGGAGTAGTAATGAAGCCAGAAGATGTAATTGAGCAAGTCATAGACATTGCAACGGAAGCTGGGCAAACAATTCGTGACATTTACCTTAAAGGTAACTTTAAACGCGAAATGAAGGCAGACAATACCCCGGTGACGTCTGCCGATTTAGCTGCGCACGACATTATTTGCCGTCAGTTAGCTGAGCTAACGCCTGATATTCCTATTTTAAGTGAGGAGGCGGCGGATATTCCATTAAGTGTGCGTGAAACATGGAAACGCTATTGGTTAGTCGATCCATTAGATGGTACTGGTGAGTTTATTGCGGGCAGTGGTGATTTTTCAGTCATTATTGCCTTGGTTGAACATAATCGTCCTATCATGGGTGTGGTTTATGTGCCGATGACGAAAGTGTGTTACTACGCGATCGCGGGGTTAGGAGCTTATAAGCGTGATGGTAAGAATGAGCTACGCATTACCAGTAAACAATTAACCGGTGATGAACCAGAGCATTTGCGTTTAGCGGTCAGTCGTCGTCAAGACCCGCAATCGGTATTAAAGCTGCTTAATAAACCCAATCATTGTGAGTTAGTGGTGATGGGAGGCGCTGCATTAAAGAGTTGTTTAGTGGCCGAAGGGCGTGCAGATTGCTATGTCCGCTTAGGGCCAACTGGTGAGTGGGATACGGGCGCGGCGCAGATCATTATTGAAGAAGCGGGTGGGGCACTGATTGATATTAATTTGCAGCCTATGACCTACAATGAGCGTGAAACGCTCGAAAATCCTAATTTCATTGTGGTCGGCAGTACCAATCTCCCGTGGGATATGTTGCTAACAAATTGATTAATAGTTATTTTACTTGTTTTGAATTAATGGTTCTGTTTGTCTGTTTTTTAGTCGACGGCTGATTTTGACTCATTTTATGGGTTGAGATTAGCTAATATGTCTACCTGAAACTAGGATGGCGCTTTACTTGATAGCATTAGCTAACCAATGGCGAGTTGCTTTATTGCCAGCATAGATATTGCTTGGGCTACTATGGCAGGTAAGGGTTAATTTTAATGCCGAAGACCATGAGATCCCAAAAAACGCCACTCATTTGAGTTAATGCTATTCGGATAAGCACTATTGTTTATATCTAAGTGGATAGCGACTGGGTATGTAGAGCACTGAGCGTGGAT